>DASZPW010000122.1:0-4828 GCA_035550155.1 Chitinophagaceae bacterium
AGTTTGATTCGTTACAATTAGGTGAATCGGATTTTCAAAGAGAAGTATTGGACGCATTGGCTGGTCATTCCGAGCCATTGAATGAATACCGGCTTATTTTTCACCAATGGCAACACGCAAAGAAAGAATGGGAAGATCTGAAAGTCCGGAAACAGCAATTCGATAAAGAAGCCGATTACAATCGTTTTCAGTTTAATGAACTGGATGAAGCTGGATTCAAAGAAAATGAATTAGAGGAAATTGAATCAGATCTGAAACTGCTCAATAATGCAGAAGGAATAAAAACTGTTTTATCCAAGGTATATTTTGATCTTAAAGAAAGTGAAACGCCTTTGGTGCAGCAATTAAAAGTTTTGTGCAACCAGTTGTACACTTATGCTTCATTTCATCCTGATATGGCTGCACTCATTCAACGGCTTCAATCCGCACAGATCGAATTACAGGATATTGCTGACGAGGTAGATCGCATTAGCAGTCATGTAAATTATGATCCGGAAAAAATTCAGCAATTGAATGACCGGCTTTCGGCTGGGTATAAATTAATGAAGAAACATGGAGTGAAGACCACTAACGAATTGCTTGCAATTCAAAAACAGTTGGAAGAAAAATTACAGGCAGTCTTAAATATTGATGAAGCGATACAACAGAAAGAAAAAGAAACCAACAAATATTACGATGAAGCGCAAAAGCAAGCGAAGAGAATTGCAGACGGAAGAAAAAAGCAGGTCAAGCCGCTGGAAGATAAAGTGAACAAGCTGCTGGCACAGGTAGGCATGCCTAATGCCCGTTTGAAAGTGGAAATAAAATCTGCTGAGCTGAACTGGAATGGTTGTGATGCAATAGAGTTTTTATTTGATGCTAATAAAAGTGGGCAATTTCAGCCTGTGCGAAAAGTAGCCAGTGGCGGAGAATTGAGCCGGTTGATGCTTTGTATTAAATCATTGGTGGCAAAGTCCATTGATCTGCCCACATTGATATTTGATGAGATCGATTCAGGCATATCAGGTGAAGCCGCAAGACAGGTAGGCATTATCATGAAAGAGCTGGCAGCAAAAAGACAGGTAGTTTGCATTACGCATCAGCCACAAATCGCCGGCAAAGCCGATGCACATTACCTGGTTTATAAAGAGATCGTCAAGAATTCTGTTAAAACCAATATTCGGTCTTTGACAACGGAAGAACGAATTACAGCTATCGCAAAAATGCTGAGCGGGGAAAAACCTACTGCTGCGGCAATGGAAAATGCGAGAGAGATGGTGAGGAATTGAAGCTAAGAGGAAAAAAGAAAAAAAGAGTTTAATGAAATGGAAAGCATTTTTGATATTGTTCATAATTCTTGTTTCGCTTTTCCCGGTCTATCTTTTAAATAAATATTTTCAGAAAATCATTCAACCCCGAAAATCATTTGCAAGATTGATGCTGTATCTTTTGTCGGGATTTGTATTAGTTTTTGTTTATACATTTTTAGTAGTATTAGTTATCAAAAAGATTTTTCCGGGTGCGTAGAAAGGCATGCCACGGTTCAAAACCGTGGCACGCCTTATAGCTTGGAAATAACTTCTTATTTTTACCGGAATAAAATCAATGATTATGGGAAATAATTTACTGAAAGGAAAAAAAGGAATCATTTTCGGCGCATTGGATGAAAAATCCATTGCCTGGAAAACTGCATTGAAATGTCATGATGAAGGAGCTCAACTGGTATTGACCAACGCTCCCGTCGCTTTACGAATGGGAGAGATCAACAAATTAGCTGAAGCAGTAAAAGCTCCGGTTATCGGGGCTGACGTAACAAATATGGAAGACCTTAAAAATTTATTTGAAGGTTCCATGAAACATTTTGGCGGCAGTTTTGATTTTATCCTTCATTCCATTGGTATGAGCCTGAACGTACGGAAAGGCAAGCATTATACAGAGATGAATTACGAATGGAATCAGAAAACACTCGATATTTCTTCGATGAGTTTGCATAAAGTCCTCCGCACTGCATGGGATATGGATGCATTGAACGAATGGGGCAGCGTGGTAGCGTTGACTTATATCGCTGCACAACGGGTTTTTCCTGATTATAATGAAATGGCAGATGCCAAGGCATTATTGGAAAGTGTGACAAGAATGTTCGGCTATTATTATGGGATAAAAAAGAAAGTAAGAGTAAACACTATTTCGCAATCGCCGACGAGAACTACTGCCGGAAGCGGTGTGAAAGGATTCGACGGTTTTATTTCTTATGCAGAAAAAATGAGTCCATTAGGAAATGCCAGCGCCGATGATTGTGCTAATTATATTGCTCTTATGTTCAGCGATTATACACGCATGGTGACCATGCAAAATCTTTTTCATGATGGTGGATTTTCATTTACAGGTGTGACAGGTGCAGTGATCGAGCAGATGGAGAAATAAGAAAGGCGAGTAAAAAATGTTGAGTAGCGAATGGAACCCTGAAGAGTGCGACGCAACGAAGTTGATAGTAGCACTATAGTTGGAAAAAAAAATAAAAAAGCCTCTGATAACAGAGGCTTCAATTTTTTACAGCTTGTGTCTTTTATCAATATTCGTCTTCATTGAATAGAAAATCATCCTGTGTAGGATAGTCGGGCCAGATGTCTTCAATGGTTTCATAGACATCTCCCTCGTCTTCGAGTTCCTGCAGGTTTTCTACCACCTCAAGTGGGGCGCCGCTACGAATGGAATAATCGATCAACTCGTCTTTAGTCGCTGGCCATGGGGCATCTTCCAGGTAGGAGGCTAATTCTAATGTCCAAAACATCTTTCGAAGGGTTTTATGTAAGGAATTAAGGTTGTTTCTTGGGTACTGATACCCCAAATTTTCCGCAAATGTAGTTGTATTAACGAATTTTCCAAATTGGAAGTTATTTAGCCGGAAGCGAATAAATTCTTAATTATTTTCATTGCTTCGTTCATGGTTTTTGATTAAGGGTTAGGTTTGTACCAATTTCCGGGCAGATTACTGCTATCCGGGATGGAAATAGTAACCAAAAATGTTATCTGGTAAAAATATTTATAAGCGATATGGTCCGGTAGAAGTCCTGAAAGGTGTCAACATCGATATTCAAAAAGGAGAAGTGGTCGCCATTGCCGGGCCGTCGGGTTCGGGCAAAAGTACACTGCTTCATATCCTGGGCACATTGGATAAAGCAGATATGGGCACCATTTCCATGAACGGTACCATGCTGAATACGCTGGAAGGAAAAAAGCTGGCTGCTTTCCGAAATCGGCACATTGGTTTTGTGTTCCAGTTTCATCACTTGCTGCCGGAATTTAGCGCATTAGAAAATGTATGTATTCCGGGCTGGCTGGCGGGAAGAAAAAAGAAAGAAGTGGAAGACCGGGCAAAAGCATTATTAAATCTTCTTGGCCTTAGTCAACGCCTGGAAAATAAACCAAACCAATTGAGCGGTGGCGAGCAGCAACGGGTGGCTGTAGCGAGGGCATTAATAAACAATCCTGATATAATATTTGCTGATGAACCTACCGGGAATTTGGATTCAGCTAATGCAAAAGAATTGCATCAATTATTTTTTGATCTGCGCAAAAAATTCAATCAAACGTTCCTGATCGTCACTCACAATGAAGAGCTGGCTACTCTCAGCGACCGGGTGTTGCATATGAAAGATGGGAAGATTGTCAACTGATATCTCTTCAGTTGCATAGAAATGTTAGTGCATGATAAGAAGCATTTTTCTATTTTTCTGCTATGTAATTTAACGATGACCTGAACCGGATAGTATTCATTTCCATAGTGCCGCAAAAAACAGTACGCATTCTGATCCGGTATTCAGAATTCGTAATTAATAATGTTATTCTAACCTTTTTATATTAAAGGTACCGGTTACTTTATAAAGATTTTCCGGTGCTTCAGGATCCGTGCCCTGCATCAATATGGCATCAAAGGTTCCGGTTAAAAACTCTCCCGCTTTTTGTGGATAATGGGACACATTGATCTGTCCTTTCATACCGGTTAGCACAATCTGGTTATCAATGCCGATGGAAAATTCATTATCTTTTTCATTGTTCTTCTTCAGTAAAAATGTCCCGGTTCCCGGCGGATCGATTCTTATATAACAGGTCAGACCAACTGTTTTCCCATCTTTTTCGGTTTCCCCTCCGAAGGTGATTTCCGTGTATTGATGATCTGGTTCTTCACCCATATTGGAAAGTGAGCCATTATCCATCGATGAAACATAATTGGCTGGTGCAAATGAGGATTTGGAACCGTTTACGGAGCGGATGGAAAAAACCACTTTGCCCATATCCAATAAAGACTGGGCTTGAATGTTATAAAAAAAGGAACCTAATGTAAACAAGGATATTCCTGCTATTATTTTTTTCATGAGTAGATATTTTAATTCAATAAAATCATTTACCCAACAAGGAGTTTAGGAAGGACCAATCAATTTTTTCAATTACCTGCTGTACGTTGTTTTGTCCACCTTCAATGTGTAAAGCCAGGTTTTGCAACACATCACATTTGGGATTTTTTATGGAACCAAGTGTATTAGCGGCGGAAGTAAAACTTTTTTCAAACAGTGGCCTGTAATTGTTATAAGAATCTTTCGGTTGAAAGGTCCCAAACAAAATGGTGGCTATAGCAGCAGGGCTGTTAAAAAGATACCCTTTATAATTAAACTCATATGCATGGGTATCAGGTGTCTTCTTATTAACAAGAAGACCGGCATAAGAAGATCCCGGAACTTTTAATGAATACTGGGGTAACAGTGAACGTTGATTACCATCTTCAATACCCGTCTTTACCTGGTATGGATTTATAGCAAAATGAATCAGCACAATGGAACCTTCGGTAAAT
>DASZPW010000123.1:0-6582 GCA_035550155.1 Chitinophagaceae bacterium
AAAATTTTAAAACATGAAGGAGAAATTAAAACGCTTAGGCAGAGTCCTGAGCAAAGCAGAACAAAAGGAAGTTTTAGGTGGATTGGTAGGAGGAGGAGCCTGTTATATTGTCTATTCAGACCAGGGCTATTCAAGTTGTTGGTACTGCACCGGGAGTGAAATAGACCTGTGTGAAAGAGTTTATCCAGGTCATTGTAAAAACGTAAGTATTGCTGTTGACTGCCAATCCAATAATTGTACAATGAGTTAGTTTAAATGAAGGGTAAGACAAAAAATCTTACCCTTTGCTTAAAAATAAATTTATGAATGAAATAATACTGATAATTCTACTTAATCTCTTTCTGGCAGCTTGCGGATCACAAACTCAAAATAGAGAAACATATCAGCCTAAATCCAAAATTTTTCCAAAGCCGGTGTCAGGAAAGCCTATTCAACTTTATGCAATAGATACAAGCTTTCAATTGTACATGCCCGATACGAGTCTGATATTTGCAAACTCTGAAGATTTGACAAAATATTATTTTCATAGTTATAGAAAATTTAAAGATTTCTGTAAAAAATTAAAGGAAACTCCGGGAGAAAATGATTCGGTTGTTTTATCTGTCAGACAAGCAGAAATTCGATTTGAGGACTTGGCGGAGGTAATTAATATGAAGTTTTACAAAACCAGAAAAAGAGAGGTGAATAGCATGAATATGTTGGGAGCCTTTTCGCCTACTTCAAATATTATTAGCCTTCAGGAAAGAATAGCTTTTTTTAAAACTTTCCCTGTATATATCCAAAATCAAGAGGTCGGAAGAAAAACATGGAAAAGATTTATGGAGTATTTGTTTGATAAAAATATTGGATTAAATGTACACATTTTTGATAAACTTGAAATAACCGATACACAAACAAATAAAATCATTTTAAAGAATGTCTTTAATTCAAGATATAAATACTACATTTTTGTATTTGGCGCTTCATGGTGTTTGCCATGCAGGATGGAAGAGTTGCAATTAAAGTATTGGCTTGGAAACATTGATACCTCACTGGTAAAAATAGTAGCCCTTTCAATTGACAGAGATATAAACAAATGGAAACAATATCTGAATGAAGATAAATTTTCATGGGAATGTTATTTGTTACAAGGTGAAATGAACAATACGATGGTAAAAAGATTAAAGTTTGAGGGTATACCTCGAAATTTTCTGATTGACATGAACGGCAATATTCTTGCAGAAAACACTGATATCCGAAAAATTTTAAAAAAGACACCTATCGTCAATACTGAGTGAATATTTTTCATAATGAATCCTGAAGAACTAATTTTTAATTATAGCGAAGACCTTTTGTAAAAGAAAAAAAATTCTAAACATGAAAAAAATTTAAAACCTCGGCAAAGTGCTGAGTAAAGCAGAGCAAAAAATGATATTAGGCGGTTTTACAGATGCGTGTTCAATGACTTATAAGGATTCCAATGGTAATTGGGTTACAGAATATGGAAAATGTGACTCAGTCGTAGCAATGGGAGCCTTGCCTGATATGACTCTCATTACACCATTTTGTCATACGGCAAGTTTTTCAGGCCCTGTGGCGTTAACATCAAATGGTGGAGTGAGTCGTTGCGGCGCCCCAGAGGTAGTATAGTTTAAATTTTAGAGTTAGTAAAATTTCTCTAAATGTTTAAAATGCAACTTTTTGTAATTGGGATGAGAAAACCTTCTCATCCTTTCTTTTCAATTCATGAATATGAATAAACTCCTCATTATACTTCCGTTCATTTCTCTTAATTTCTGTTCCTGTAAGCAAAACAAATTTGTTACTATTAAGGGGAATATTACAAATATAAATAGTCGAAAAGTGTATTTGGCAGATGCCTATCATTTTAGCTTTTATATTGATTCAGCTTCATATACGGACAACAGGTTTGAATTTAAAGTGCCATTCAAACAATATTCGTATAGGTTAGTTAGCATAGTTTATGTTGATTCTAACAATCATAAGATTCAAACATTAAGTTTTACCAATCATATTCTTTCTTCAAAAAAACAAGGATACCGTTGGAACGCTTTTAATATAGGCGAAGAAAATATATCAATGACGGGAATAGCGAATATAAGGACAGATTCGATTATGGGAACACATATTAAAATCCGGGACGATAGCATACGTATTAAGGCGGGTATAGAAACGGATGCTTTATATAGAACCCAAATGATGAATTTTGGTTATTTAGAAGGTGATGTTAATGCAAGAACAAAAAACCTGGATGAATTTTTATCAATAATTCATCAATATCCCACTTCTCAATATTTACTCTCTAAGATTTACGAAAATAAAACGGTATTAAATAAATTAGAATTGGAAGCAATGTTAGGCGCCTTTAAAAAAGAAAGCCTGTTATCGCAAATTGGGAATAAACTAGTCTCTTACAAAAACAATAAAAGCGCAGTTACTGTTTTAAAGAATTTGAAACTAAATGACGAAAGCGGTAATAAGACTGAAATTATTAATCATGCTGGGAAAATAAATATGATTGTTCTCTGGGCGAGCTGGTGTAGCCCATGCAGACAGGAAATACCAACATTAAAACAGCTTTATGATAAGTATCACAAACAAGGTTTATCGGTTACCGGCGTTTCGATTGACGTGAAGATTGAAAGTTGGAAAACAGCTTTGGCTTTGGAGAAAATGAATTGGGTACAGCTCATTGTTCCTGACAGTTTGAAAACTTTATTCTCTGCTGAGTATGAAATAAGTTCAATACCTGATATAATTTTTACGGATGCAAATGGCATAGTACTTCAACGATTCATAGGCTTTGATAAAGACAGTTATTCGATATATAAAAATATCATTGAAGCGGAACTAAAAAAATAATAAATATTAGTAGTACTATCTTTTGAATTGCATATACAAACAAGAAAAATAAATGTGCAAGATGGGAAAAATGGCTTTCTACCAACAACCTGACGCCATGGACTGCGGTACCACCTGCCTCCGTATGGTGGCGAAGTTTTATGGCAAAAATATTTCATTACAAACACTCAGAGAGAAAACGCAAATTGGTAAAGAAGGGGTAAATCTTTTAGGCATCAGCGAAGCGGCAGAAGCCATTGGTTTCAGAACACAGGCGGTTAAGCTTACTTTCCAATCATTAACCCAAGATGCGAAACTTCCCGCTATCGTTCACTGGAATCAAAATCATTTTGTGGTTTTGTATAAAGTAAATAGAAGATTGCTTCGCTCCACTCGCAATGAAAAACTACTGATTGCAGACCCGGCAAGGGCTTTGATAACGTTATCTCCTGAAGAATTTAAAAGCAATTGGATCAGTAATAAAGAAAACGGACAAGAAGAAGGCATCGCTTTATTATTAGAACCTTCTCCGAAATTTTATGAGAACGAAGATGAAACAGAAGAAAGAAGGTCAAAAGGCCTCGCATTCAAAAATATTTTCAATTACATTTTTCCGTATAAAAAATTAGTTTTTCAATTGTTCATCGGCTTAGGTGTTGCCAGCCTGTTACAACTATTTCTTCCTTTTCTTACCCAAAGCGTGGTTGATACAGGAGTAAACACAGCCAATATTCATTTTGTATATATTGTTTTGCTGGCGCAGTTAGCGTTGTTTGCAGGCAGATTGGTCGTAGAATTTGTACGAGGGTGGATACTCCTGCATATCAGCACACGAATCAATGTTTCTATCTTAACTGATTTTCTGATCAAACTGATGAAACTACCTGTCAGTTTTTTTGACAGTAAACATACCGGAGACATTTTGCAGCGCATGAATGATCATAGCCGCATCGAATCATTTCTCACCGGTTCATCACTGAATGTCTTGTTCTCTCTTATTAATCTGCTCATCTTTTCTGTAGTGCTTGCCATTTTTAATGTGGGCATTTTTGCCGTCTTTGCTATAGCATCGGTTCTTTATTCATTATGGGTAATTGTATTTCTGAAAAAAAGAAGAACCCTTGATTACAAAAGGTTTGCCGTAGCAGCAAAAGAACAAAGCATCACGATTCAGCTGGTGCAGGGCATGCAGGAGATAAAACTGAACGGAGTGGAACGACCCATGCGCTGGACCTGGGAAGGATTGCAGGCAAAGCTGTTTCGCTTAAGCATGAAAGGGCTTTCATTAAATCAATGGCAACAAGCCGGAGCGTTTTTCATCAACGAAGGGAAAAATATTTTCATCACTTTCCTTTCAGCTAAAGCTGTGATTGATGGTCAGATGACCTTAGGCTCCATGCTTGCCGTTCAATATATCATTGGTCAGCTGAACAGTCCTATTGAACAAATGATCGGTTTTGTGCAATCGGCACAAAATGCCAAGATCAGTATGGATCGCCTCAATGAAATTCATACGATGGAAGATGAAGAGCCGGAAGAAAAACATTTGTTGCAGGAATTGCCGGCAACTTTTACAAAAAAATTGGTGGGCGGAAAAATGTCTGTTCCTTCCGGCGTTGCAGAGACCAATGGATGGGGTGCCTTAGAAGAATTTATTCCTGTTCTTGAAAATAATGATATTTCAAATACAAATATTTCTTTTGAAAATGTTTCATTCACTTATCCCGGAGCCGGAAATGAGCCGGTATTACAAAACATCAATTTGAAAATACCAAAGGGAAAAACAACTGCTATCGTAGGCGTAAGCGGAAGCGGTAAGACAACGTTATTAAAACTATTACTCAAATTTTATCAACCGCAAAAAGGGGAAATAAAATTAGACAACACTCCACTAAGTCATATCAGTCATAAAGTATGGCGTAGCCACTGCGGAGTAGTGATGCAGGAGAGTTTTATTTTTTCTGATTCCATCGCTAAAAACATTGCTGTCGGGTTGGAAAGACCGGATATGGAGCGGCTGCGTCATGCAGCAGAAGTTGCCAACGTAAGAACGTTCATTGAAGATTTGCCGCTGGGATATAATACAAAGATCGGCGCCGAAGGAACCGGTATCAGCATGGGACAGAAGCAACGAATATTAATTGCACGGGCTGTATATCGTAATCCTGAATTTATTTTCTTCGATGAAGCTACCAACAGTCTTGATGCGAATAATGAAAGTATCATTCTTCATAAGCTGGAATCATTTTTCCGGGGAAAAACGGTGGTCATTGTTGCACATCGCCTGAGTACGGTGAAACACGCCGACCAGATCATTGTATTGGATAAAGGAGTGATAGCTGAAAAAGGAACGCACCGGGAATTAACTTCTCTAAGAGGGGAATATTATATGCTGGTAAAAAATCAATTGGAATTGGGGAACTAAAATCTCAAGAACCAAAAATCAAAATCCAAATAAATCAAAAATTAAAGGAATTAAAATTATACTACTTGATTGACACAGGAGTTGTATTTAAAAATTCTTCTTTGAATTTTATTTGGAGCCTGAGATTTGTTATTTGGAATTTATAATCTACAAATTATGTCGGAGTCAACAATTAATTTACCGCAATATCGTAATGAATTAGTAAGCGATGAAATACAAGAGGTGATCAGTTATCGTCCGCACTGGATCATCCGGAAGGGAAATATTTTATTTCTGTTCATCATTCTTTTTTTGCTTGCATTGACCTGGTTCATTCGTTATCCTGATATTATAAACGGGTCGGCACGATTGGTGGCGTTGAATCCTCCCAAACTTATTACTTCAAAAGTGGAAGGAAAGTTGCTGAAACTTTTTGTTGTTACTGATCAGTTGGTACAAAAAGGGCAACATTTGGGATTTATGGAAAGCACAGCAAATAATTATGAAGTGATCCGGCTTCAGGGTTGGGTGGATACGATCATCCGGTCAACAGAAAATAATAATTATGATATTTTGATCAGGTATCCATTGCCGGAATTACCGGATTTGGGAGAATTGCAAACCAACTACCAGTCTTTCCAGAATGAACTGGCGGAAACAAAGCAAACTTTGACCAGCGGTTATTACGAAAAGAAGAAGTTATCATTGGAGAAAGACCTGAATTATCTCGGCGAATTAAAAAATAACACATTGCAGCAAAAACAACTTGTACAGCAGGATCAGCAAATGCAAAATACTGAATACAAAGCTTACGAATCGTTGGCAAAGGATAAAGTGATTGCACCTCTTGAACTGAATCAATATAAAAGCAAACTGATTGCCAAACAGCAAAGCTTACAACAAATGGATGAGCAGATCACCAACAACGACATTAACAGCCATAATAAATTAAAAGAACTATTGGACCTGAAAAAACAGGTCAGTGACGAGCAGCAAAAATTTCATTCTGCATTACTGGAATTGAAAAGCAATATAGAAAAATGGATACAGCAGTATGTACTGACAGCGCCGGAAGCAGGAAAGATATTGTTTGTTTCTTCTTTGCAGGAAAATGAAATGGTCTCGGGGGGGCAGGGCTTATTTTATGTGCAGCCGGAGCAATCGCAATATTATGCGGAGTTGATGGCGGGACAAAAAGGGTTGGGGAAAATAAAAACGGGGCAGAAAGTGATGATTAAAGTAGAAAGTTATCCGAGTGAAGAATTCGGATATATCAATGGTACGGTGAACTATATTTCTGATCTACCGAACCGCAGAGATAGCTTTTTGATAAAAGT
>DASZPW010000124.1:0-4086 GCA_035550155.1 Chitinophagaceae bacterium
AAGTTCCTGATGCCCGGTTTGTGGGATATGCACGTTCATAGCCTGTATGCAGGAAGACCTGAACTTTTTTTCCCCATGTTCCTGGCCAACGGTGTAACAGGAGTAAGAGAAATGGGAAGCTCGATGCCTTTTGAAAAGATCAACGCTATCCGTCAACAAATTGAAAAGGGTAAACTGGCAGGGCCGCGGTTTGGAGCAGTGACAGGAAAAATTCTGGACGACACCGCCTGGGGTCCTGAAATAGAAGCGGTCACCACGCCGGACGAAGCACGGTCAGCGGTAAAGAAACATAAATTTGAAGGAGCTGACTTTATTAAAGTATACGATGGCCTGTCCCGCCCGGTTTATTTTGCCATTGTTGACGAAGCGAAAAAATTACACATCTCATTTGCAGGACATTTACCTCTATCCATTGATGCTGCGGAATCATCGGATGCCGGACAAAAAAGTATCGAGCATCTTTTTGGAATCATGGAGGCCTGTTCATCAAAAGAGCAGGAAATAAAACAGCAACCTAACAGCAACGCCAGAGGAGAAATGTTGCTGAGCAGTTTTGACAGCACGAAGGCACACAACCTGTTTCAAAAATTTGCCGCCAATCAAACGTATCAATGTCCGACATTGAGTTTTATACGAACATTGTTTGATGTCGATTACGACAGGTGGCTGGCCAATGACCCAAGACTGGAATACATACCGGCAGCAAGCCGGGAAAAATGGAAGGAAGAAATGAATCAAATGCCAGCATCAATTCCCTGGGGCAACAGCTTTTTTTTGAAATTATTGGCGATGGTAAAAGAAATGCATGAGTTACAGGTACCCATTTTAGCCGGTACGGATGCCGGTTTGGGAAATCCTTATACGTTTGCAGGTTTTAGTTTGCATGATGAACTGGCAGCATTGGTGCAAGCGGGACTCACTCCGCTGCAAGCTTTGCAAACCGCTACCATTAATCCTGCAAAATTTTTACATAAGGAAAATGAGTTCGGCTCCATTGAAAAAAGAAAACTGGCGGATATAGTTTTGCTTAATGCCAACCCACTGGAAGATATTCATAATACAACACAGATCTACGCAGTGATGGCGAACGGAAAGTATTTTTCAAGAGCTGATCTTGATCGCTTACTGGCAGATGCAAAAGCTAAAGCCTTAGAAAAATAATTCCGCTTCCTTTCCGCAACGTCGCTCAAAGGCAATTTGTATTTGCAGAGGATATTGCGTTAATCAAAAATGTGACCATTCATAGTCATGCATCATTCGTGGCGGAGATCTTGCTTCGAAATAGATTACCATTTATTTGATTCATCATTACAAATCCTCATGTTCCTCAAAAATTGAAGCCTCAAAGTTATTATTGATCACTTGCAACGATAGGATTATGCCTCGGGAAATGAATGGTCGCAACATTATAGCATTACATGTATTGGAAATCCGCCGCTTAACAAAATTATCCACGCCATTTATAAAAGAATTGCGGTTGATTTGGAAATTATTGCTTTCTTTGAAGATACTGCTTACCGGCACCGGGTGATCATTATCAAATGATGATCATTCTTTGTTGATTTAAAAAGATTCATTTATGAAATATTTCATTATCATTTGTATTGCATTGCTGTCACTAAGTGCATGCAACACTTCAACGGACAAAAAATTTGTGGATATAACAGGCATTGACTCTTCTCTGAAACCAGGAGATAATTTCTTCCTGTATGTAAATGGTAAGTGGTATGATACTGTTCAGATACCTGCTACACAGCCGGGAGTGGGCACTTATATGTTTATGAATTACCCGCAGCGGATACGCCTGCAAAATATATTGGATAGCGTGTCGCAAGCTAAAAATACAGAAGGAAGTATTGAACAAAAAGTTGGTGATTTTTATGCTTCAGGTATGGACACTGCCACCATCAATAAACGTGGTTATGAACCTATCAAACCAATAATCACAAGCATTGAAGCCATCAGCGACGTTCCTTCATTAATGAAATTTGTGGCGGATGAAGAAAAGGTGGGCAACTCTTCTATCATGGGCTTTGGTGTGTCGCCGGATGATAAGAACAGCAGTCTGAATATTGCTCATGCCTATCAAACAGGAATTGGCCTGCCGGACCGGGATTATTATTTCAAATCCGATCCATCAACCGCTGGCATACAGGAAGCGTACAAAAAATATCTTGCTTCATTATTTGAATTAACCGGCAGCAGTGCGGCAGATGCTGCAAAGAATGCTGACCTCGTGTACAACATCGACAAGCAACTGGCCGCTTCGCACAGAACAAGAATAGAATTGAGGGATGTAAAAGCGAATTATAATAAAATGGCTGTTAGCGATCTTGAAAAAAGACAACCGAATATTGGCTGGATGAAATTGCTGGATAACCTGGGTGCGAAAACAGATTCGATTGATGTTGGTCAGCCTGCATATTATGAAAAACTCAATGCACTTTTAAAATCTATTCCGATCAGTGACTGGAAAGTTTATTTGAAAGCGAATACGATCAGCAACTATGCAAATGCGCTGAGTCAACCTTTTGTTGATGCCCAGTTTGAATATACCAAAGTCATTTCCGGCCAGGCCGTACAAAAACCCCGTGGCGAAATAATGACAAGCGCAGTGGATGGCACACTGGGCATGGCGCTGGGACAGTTGTATGTAAAAAAATATTTCCCGGAAGAAGCTAAGAAGCGAATGCTGGAACTGGTGAATAATCTGCAGAAGGCTTATGCTGCAAGAATAGACAAACTGGACTGGATGAGCGACAGCACAAAACAAAAAGCGAAAGAGAAATTATTTGCCATCACAAAAAAAATAGGTTACCCGGATAAATGGAGAGACTATAGCAATGTGACCGTTGTACGGGATAAATATTTTGAGAATGTAGTATCAGCTGCCGCTAACAATTATAAATATCAACTGGCAAAATTGAATAAGCCGGTTGATAAGACAGAATGGTTCACCACGCCTTCAACGGTTACTGCTTATAACAATCCTTCCGCAAATGAAATTGTATTCCCTGCAGGTATTTTACAACCTCCCTATTTTGATAACGAGGCAGATGATGCACTGAACTATGGCGGCATTGGCATGGTGATAGGACATGAAATGACCCATACATTTGATGACCAGGGAGCGCAATTTGATAAAGACGGTAACGTAAAAAACTGGTGGACAAAAGATGATTATGATAAGTTCAAAGCAAAGACGCAGCAGGTGATCGACCTGTATAATTCATTTACGGTATTGGATACCTTGCATGTGATAGGCGCCATGACTGTTGGAGAAAACACGGCAGATGTCAGCGGTGCCGCTGTTGCCTTTGATGCATTTAAAATGACGAAGGAAGGACAGGATTCAACAAAGATCGGTGGCTTTACACCCGATCAGCGTTTCTTTCTGAATATCGCACGGATATGGAGAGTGAAAATGAAAGATGAATTTCTCCGTCTTTGGATCAACAATAATCCGCATTCTCCTCCTATGTGGCGGGTGAATGGCCCGTTGATGAACAACCCATATTTTTATAAAGCGTTTAATGTGCAGCCGGGAGATAAAATGTATTTGCCTGAGGATAAACGAATACATATCTGGTAGCATATTGTTCTTGTGCCGTTGCAAATAAATCTGTAGTGCGGCTGTATCTTTTCCGGCAAAGTCGTTGCACGAAAATGTTTACTGCCGGGCTACGTTGTTCACTTGCCATATATTTAGGTTGATGCCATTGCGTCAGCATAAATAAAGTTATGATCCTATTTATCCAATTTCATTGGCTGATCTATTGCTGTGACATTAATAGCTAGAAAATCTTACCGCTTATCCACTTAATTCTCATTTTGAATAAGCAAAGAAAATATTCTCCGTTTAATTGATATATTGTACATAAAGAAATTCCGGCATGAAAAAACTGTTATTCGTGTTCTTTGCTCTCATGTTCATTAACTATAGTAATGGACAGATCATAAAACAAAGAGTTGATTCACTGCTCAGCCAGTTCATCAAAGTGGCCCGTATACCCGGATTATCAGTAGCTGTTTCTATGGGTAATAAAATAATTTACAGCAACGCATTCGGAGTAGAAGATATAAATA
>DASZPW010000125.1:0-1933 GCA_035550155.1 Chitinophagaceae bacterium
CACACTCTGTTCTTTTACAATATGAACATTTTTAAATCCGAATTTATCCAGCACCGGCGGCACCAATTTGATTCCCGTTCCATGTATCGGCGTGTACACGATCTTCATATCCTTGTGTTTGGCGATCACTTCCGGGTACACACTCAATCCTTTTACCATTTCCATATACGCTTCATCTATTTCTTTTCCAATGATCGTAATGTTGGAATCATTACCGCTCCATTTCACATCATCCACTGAAGCGATCTTCTCCACTTCTTTGATCACATTCTTATCATGCGGCGGCACCAATTGCGAGCCATCGTCCCAATACGCTTTATAGCCATTATATTCTTTCGGATTGTGCGAAGCCGTGCACACCACTCCGCCCTGGCATTTCAAATGGCGGATGGCAAAAGATAATTCCGGTGTCGGACGCAGATCTTCAAACAAAAAAACTTTGATGCCATTCGCAGCAAAAACGTTTGCCGCTGTTTCTGCAAAGAAGCGGCTATTGTTGCGGCTGTCATGTGCAATCGCCACCTTCACGCCGCCGGGAAAACATTGCTTGAGATAATTCGCATATCCCTGTGTCGCCATGCCCACCGTGTATTTGTTCATGCGGTTCGTGCCCACACCCATAATGCCACGAAGTCCGCCCGTACCAAACTCGAGATTCTTATAAAAAGCATCGGCCAACTCATCGGGCTTTTCTTTTTGCAAACGAATGATCTCCTCTTTCGTGGCCTGGTCAAAATTTCCATTCAGCCATGTATTGATTTTCGATTGAATTGCTGTATCCATAATTTATTTAAATGTTAATCGTTAAAACTAATCATCTACCGCAAATCTACTTCAAACAATCAAACGTATTTTTGTTTTTATGAGCCCATCGACATTGCTACTATCATCGCCTGTTGCGTCGCACACTTGTACGTTCGGAAAAAAACTCAGCATAATTTTCATATTTGTCCTGTTCACCAACATTTCATTTGCACAAGACTCTACTCAAAATAAAATAAATTATCAACAACGGCAATGGATCATCGGCAGCGCCAATGTCGTTGGCTATGGATCTTCATTGATTATTCTCAGCAATACCTGGTATAAAAATTATCCGCATTCATCCTTTCATACCTTCAATGATGATAATGAATGGATGCAAGTAGATAAGTTTGGCCATGGATGGACATCTTATAATACAGGAAGATTATCAGCAGGCATGTGGAAATGGGCTGGTTTGAGTGATAAAAAAGCAACATGGATCGGCGGGCTCAGCGGCGCAGCCTATCTCACCGTCATTGAATTTCTCGATGGCCATTCTGCCGAATGGGGCTGGAGCTGGGGCGATATGACCGCAAATATTTTTGGTTCCGGATTATTCATCAGTCAACAATTAGGCTGGCATGAACAGCGCATCCAATACAAATTTTCTTTTCACCGGAAAAATTATGGCGATGTTCAATTGGAACAACGCAGTGATGATCTCTTTGGCAGCAGTTGGAATGAGCGAATGCTGAAAGATTATAATGCGCAGACCTATTGGTTCAGCGTTAACCTAAAATCTTTTTTTAAACAAAGTAATTTACCGCCGTGGTTGAATGTTTCTGTTGGTTACGGAGCAGACGGAATGTTTGGCGGGTTTCAAAATATTGCTACAGATGCAAATGGCAATATTACTTTTGATCGCAGAGATATTCCGAGGATCCGGCAATTCTATTTGGCTCCTGATATTGATTTTACAAAAATTAAAACCAATAGCAAATTTTTGAAAACTGTATTCACTGCTTTGAATGCATTCAAATGTCCCGCTCCTGCATTGATGATCGATTCGAAAGGGAAAGTCAGATTGTATGCAATTTACTTTTGAGTACTCCTGACTCAAACCTTATTCCACTTTCCATTCACTAACTTTAATAAGTGCATCCAAATGAACAGGATGATTCACATCCAT
>DASZPW010000126.1:0-2226 GCA_035550155.1 Chitinophagaceae bacterium
TGCGGCACTACTATTTCAGTGGCGCAAAGATTAAATCGCAAATGGCTCGGTGCAGATATTTCTCATTTGGCAATCCGTCTTATCATAAAAAGATTAATTGATACATATGGTGAAGGGGTAAAGCACAATATAAAAATTCACGGCTTTCCAAAAGATGTGGCCAGTGCTAAAATGTTGGCGCAGGAAACAGAAGAAGGTCGTTTCGGTTTCCAGGAATGGGCAATAGAAGTATTATTGCACGGCGTAGTAAATCCAAAGAAAACTGCCGATGGCGGATATGATGGCTATCTCACTTATCAAACCGATAAAGGAAAAGAATTTGTATTGATAGAAACCAAAAGCGGCGGAGTGAATGTAAAAAATATAAGAGAGTTCATCCATGTGGTAGAAAAACAAAAAGCTGCCGCAGGAATTTTTGTTTGCTTTGCCGATACCGTCACCAAAGAAATGCTGAAAGAAGCCAAAGCTGCCGGTCATATCAAGCTGGGCACAATGGACACCGGCCTTGATAAAATTCAGATACTTACTATTGATGATCTCTTAGGCGATAAAAAGCCCAACCTTCCCAATGTCAGCAGCACTTTCAAAAAAGCGCAGCGAAAAGAAACTAAAAGTTCAAGTCATGAATTATTTGATTGAAAAATTTAATTATGATTTTCAAATTGTCAACTTCAAATATTGAATCGTTGCTGACATTTCCAGAAACAGGAATGGGTTATCAGATTGTAGATGCAATTGGCCCAGATTATACAAAAGGTCCCTTTTTGGTATTGAACGGAAAATTAGCAATAGAAACAAGAGCGTTTGTCTATCCGAACATACTAAACGTTTTATTGAAGGAGGGATGGAGTAAAGTTTTCTCATCAGCTAAAGAAATCCATTTGAATATTACAAAAGTATTAGGAGACGAAAAAAGAGTCGGCTCTTTTACTATGGAAGGCGGAGCAGGTAAAAACCAATCTGCTAAAGAAGGAAAGAATGAAAATGCAAATGGAGATGAATTATTTGTTCGTCTTTCTGCGTTTGAAGATGATATAAGAATTAATAAAATAAACAGACGATTAAGACCTGGCAGTTATACAACTACATCTTCGGATGCCTTGAAATGTAAAATTGAAAATGATAATCCGATTCAGAGATATGCACTGCCTAATGAATTAAAAATAGAATATGCCTTTTATATTCAGCCTTCCATGGCCGATAGCTTGCAAAGAGGATGGGTTCAGGGGAATTTTGAAAGGAAAGGGGGTGGAAGAGAAGTGTACTTTGAGAATGGCACATCAAATCGTACTTTTATAGCTCAAAGCAAATGGGAGCATGAATACAATACAGCTACCAAATAAATGGTCTAACATTTTGACCGATCTTCCTGAAACGGGAATGGGCTATCAATTGGTAAAAGTCTTTCTTAAGAACGGGAAAGTGCTGAGAAAACACAAAGTCATCAATTCTTCGATTCTTGTTTTGGATCCGCAGGAAAAAATTTCAGAAAAAGAAATTGAAAAAATAGAATTGGAAAGTAAATGAGCGCAGACTCCTAAGAACTAATTGTTGCCCCCCTTGGCTCGTGTTTCACGAGTCAATCAAAAACTTCCTTCGCCTTGGCTCGTGTCTCACGAGCCAAATCTAATGGTCGATTCTCCGTAGAGACTTTGCGATAAACATTTCTCTAATCAAATTTTAATCACAAATACCACAAAGTGGTATTGTCTGATTTTTCCGGCATCCATAATTTCGGGTACCCTATTTTCATTCACCCCTAAACCTGCAATTATGAAAAATTCAAAACCAAACAGTCTATTCCTTCCTGCATTTCCAATCAATCTATATCAGCATAACACATCGGAAACCGGCAACCCGCAAACGGTAACCTGCAACCACCCGCCGGAAACAGAATCTCCCTGCCAATTATTCAGTCGGTAACTCCCGCTGCGCTATAACTAATTGAATTGTAGAACCCAACCACCCGGGAAATGAAGATTTACAGGCAAACAAACCAGTCTTACAGTCAAACAATGAGGTCTTACAGTCAAGCAATCGACCCTTACAGTCAAACAATGAGGTCTTACAGTCAAGCAATCGACCCTTACAGTCAAACAATGAGGTCGTGCAGCCAGGCAATCGCCTCTTACAGTCAAACAAAGAGGTCTTGCAGTCAAACAATCGCCTCTTACACTGAAACAATGACATGTTACAGTCAAGCAAAAGGCATCTACAGAGGCCTTA
>DASZPW010000127.1:0-5708 GCA_035550155.1 Chitinophagaceae bacterium
ATGCATGGGGCGGACAATCACTGATCCCCGCATTAGTACCTTCGGCAAGATCTGGTGACAAGCCGGTGGCCGAATACTGGCTCGGCGCACATCAGATGTCCCCATCCCTGGTGATCAGCGATAAAAAATCTCCGTTGGATCAACTTGTAGCTTCTGATGCTGACAAGATTTTGGGTAAACCAGTTGCAAAAAAATTCAGACGACTTCCGTATTTATTAAAGCTGCTGGATGTAAAAGACATGCTTTCGATACAAGTGCATCCATCTAAAAAAGAAGCAGAACAAGAATTTGCCAGGGAAAATGCAGACGGAATTCCGCTGAATGCTC
This sequence comes from Chitinophagaceae bacterium, assembly GCA_035550155.1. Lineage (GTDB taxonomy): Bacteria > Bacteroidota > Bacteroidia > Chitinophagales > Chitinophagaceae > UTBCD1. The sequence continues at coordinate 328 of DASZPW010000127.1, forward strand.
CGAATAGAAATTATAAAGACGATAATCACAAACCGGAATTGATGGTAGCGCTGGGTGATTTCTGGTTGCTGCATGGATTTAAACCCAGAGAAATATTGATCAGGACACTTCAGACAATTCCGGAATTAAATTTTTTTCTTCAAACATTTGAAGGATCGGGCTATGAAGGTTTGTACAAATCAGTAATGGAAATGCCGCAACAGGAAGTGAACAAAATCCTGAAGCCTTTAATAGATCACATCACACCATTATATAATGCAGGAAAGTTGGACAAATCCCAGGAAGATTTCTGGGCGGCGAGAGCAGCATTAACTTTTAGCAAGGAACAAGAAGCAATTGATCGGGGAATTTTTTCTATTTATTTTTTTAACCTGCTGCATTTGAAAAAAGGCGAAGCCATTTTCCAGGATGCAGGCATACCTCATGCATATTTAGAGGGCCAAAATGTGGAGATCATGGCGAATTCAGACAATGTGCTTCGTGGAGGATTGACCAATAAACATATTGATGTGAAAGAATTGCTGAAGCATGTAAAATTTGAGCCAGCAGAAATAAAGATTCAAACAGGAAAAAAGGTCAATGACAAAGAGCTTGTATTTCAAACACCGGCGCCGGATTTTCAGCTCAGCGTTTTTCATTTGAATAAAAATGACCTGGTTTCTTTTACAGCATCCACTGCTGAGATCGTACTGCTGACAGAAGGCTCTGTAGCACTCAATGATGGCGCCAAAGAAATATCATTGGAGAAAGGTCATCCTTCTGCCATAATTTTTTCCGGTGGAAAAATTCAATGCACTGCGCTTCAAAACGCTGTGCTGTTCAGGGCTTCCGTGCCTGTGCACATAAGTGAATAAATCAAAACCGAAATTGCTCCATTTCATTTATTTTTGCTTTGAAACCTCTTTAATATGAAACAGAACAGAATTAATATCATCGTCTTTGTTATTCTCGTAGTGGTCGCCGCATTATATCGTGTATGGGATAATCGTCCATTGGGATTTGCGCCGCAAATTGCCATGGCATTATTCGCAGGATCTGTAATAAAAGATAAAAAAATTGCATTCCTTTTCCCGTTATTATCTATGCTTGTCTCCGATGCATTGTATCAATTGCTGTACACACAGGGATTGACCAGCATTGCCGGATTTTATAAAGGTCAGTGGGTGAATTATATTTTATTTGCCAGCATTACGATCATTGGCTTCCGGATCAGTTCCCAAAAGGTTGACCACATCATTTTAGGCTCTTTAGCCGGCGTTATCTTTTTCTTTATCGCTTCTAATTTCCTGGATTGGATCGGAGGAGGACTGGATCTCTACAATCAGCCATATCCAAAAACATTTAATGGACTGATGACCTGTTATGCTGCCGGGCTTCCATTTCTGAAAGGAAGTTTGATCGCAACATTTTTATTCAGCGCTGTTTTATTTGGAGGGTATAATTTGGTCGGCAGATGGGCGTTGAAGCCGGTGAAACAATAAAAAAGGCCGTTCTTTAAATTATCAGATTTATTTTCTTCCGAAATCAGCGGGATTTTCACCCCAAGCTTTTGTTTCCCATTTTAATACTTTATTTGGATATTTATTTTCTTTAAGCCACTTGACCGCCCTTTCCAAAAGTTTAAAGAGTTCCTTGTTGCTCTCTTTTTTCTGGTTGTTTGTCCTTGCTTCTTTGTCTCTTACCCATCCTCTTGCGAATTTGCTATCTGAATAAACTGGAATAGTTGAATTAATTTTTTTTAGATACGCCAATGCATGGACGATCGCTAAAAATTCGCCAATATTATTTGTACCATCATTATATGGCCCTTTTTGAAATAAAACTTCTCCGGTTTTTAAGTAAATTCCTTTATACTCAACTTGATTTGTTAATGAACTATGTGCGGCATCAACAACGATACTATCAATGATTGGGTTACCTATTCTTTTTAATTCTTCCTGCGATAAAGTACTTTCAACGACTTTCTTTCCCCAATAATTTTCAGGCCCTTCCGCAAACGCTTTTTGGGCTAATTTTTGAGTTTTAAATCCTTTGTATTTTGCATTTTGGTAACCAACTATTTGTTTTTGACATTCGGCCCAATTTGAATATACCCCTGGTTTTACGCCATTCCATACAACATAGAAATTATTCTTTTCTTTTCCCATACTCAATATATCAAATCAATATTCGATTCAATTAAACTTGAAATACACCTGTCTTAAATTCATCCATTTTGGGATTGTGATTCGCAGCATTGATCCCTTCCGAGATCACTTTTCTGGTTTCTGCCGGATCAATGATCTCATCCACCCACAAACGGGCTGCAGCATAATAAGGAGTGGTTTGCTGATCATATTTATTTTTTATTTCGTCAAGTTTTTTCTGTTCTTCTTCGGCAGTCAATGCTTTTCCTTTCGCTTTTTGAGCAGCCACTTCTATTTGCAACAAAGTCTTTGCTGCCTGGTCGCCGCCCATTACAGCAATTTTTGCCGAAGGCCATGCATAAATAAATCTTGGATCATAGGCTTTGCCGCACATCGCATAGTTGCCAGCACCGTAAGAATTTCCAATGATGATCGTTATTTTAGGAACAACCGAGTTGGCAACAGCATTCACCATTTTGGCTCCGTCTTTAATGATCCCGGCATGTTCGCTGCGACTGCCTACCATGAAGCCCGTCACATCCTGCAAAAAAACTAACGGGATTTTTTTCTGATTACAATTCAAAATAAATCTTGCTGCTTTATCAGCGCTGTCATTATAAATAACACCACCTAACTGCACTTCTCCTTTTTTTGTTTTTACGATTTTTCTTTGATTGGCAACAATTCCTACTGCCCATCCGTCAATTCTTCCATAGCCACAAATGATCGTTTTACCATAATCTTCTTTGAATTGTTCAAACTCAGAATTATCCACAATTCTTTCAATGATCTCCAGCATATCGTATGGTTTCCCTTCTGAAGAAAGAATTCCATACAATTCTTCTGTTTTCTTCTTTGGAGCTACAGCAGCGATACGATCAAACCCGGCTTTTTCTTTTTCACCGAGCATTGATATCATTTTTTTGATATGATCCATGCATTCCTCTTCGGTACCGAATTTATAATCTGCAATACCGGAAATTTCAGTATGCGTTACAGCCCCGCCGAGTGTTTCGATATCTACTTCTTCACCAATGGCGGCTTTTACCAAATAAGGCCCAGCTAAAAAAATAGAGCCATTGTTTTCCACCATCAATGTTTCATCACTCATAATAGGTAAATAAGCGCCACCGGCTACGCAGGCGCCCATCACGGCCGCAATTTGTGTAATGCCCATCGCACTCATGCGGGCATTATTTCTGAAAATTCTTCCGAAATGTTCTTTGTCAGGAAATATCTCATCTTGCATGGGAAGAAAAACACCAGCACTGTCAACGAGATAAATGATCGGCAAATTATTTTCCATGGCGATCTCCTGCATGCGGAGATTCTTTTTACCGGTGATAGGGAACCATGCTCCGGCTTTTACCGTTTGATCATTGGCAACGATCACACATTGTCTTCCGCTGACATAACCAATTCCGGCAACAGTGCCACCTGCGGGACAGCCGCCTTCTTGCTCATACATTCCATAACCTGCAAAAGCGCCGATCTCAATAAAGGGTTTGCCTGCCTGTCCGGTAGGCAGGTCTTTATCAACGAGGTAATCTATTCGCTGGCGTGCAGTGAGTTTGTTTCTTTCTTTTTGTTTGACGAAAGATTTTTTGCCGCCGCCTTCATAGATTTTTTCCAGTCGCTGCCGCATTTCGCTCAGCGATAATTTCATTACATCTTCATTTCTGTTGAATTCGATATTCATAGAAGCCGATCGTTAAAGAGCAAAGATAGTTGATGAATGAGATGACTGGGAAATAAAAAAACGGACGGCTTAAAAATAGTTTCAATGAAATTATCAGTAGCTTAGTTTTGTTTATCATTAATATTGATCGTCTCATGAAAAAAATCATCCTCTTTGGCTTTGGCCTTTTTATTATCAGCAAATCATTTACCCAGAAAAGCGATTGGCAAATGATCGCAGGCCACATCAAAACTGTTTGGGCTGATAGTGTGGATACTTCAAATCCTTTGCCTGAATATCCAAGACCGCAATTGCAGCGAACTGATTGGACGAACCTGAACGGACTTTGGCAGTATGCAATAGAACCGGCATCCGAATCACAGAATATTCCATCTGCATTTGACGGAAAAATTTTGGTTCCATATTGTATTGAATCTTCTTTGTCAGGAGTAGGCAAGACCGTTGGAAAAGACAGTGTACTTTGGTATCACAGGACGATCACAGCAGGAAATATGAAAGGGAAAAAAGTATTGCTCCATTTCGGCGCTGTTGATTGGAGAACAGAGGTTTTTATAAATGGAGTAAAGATCGGTTCGCATGAAGGCGGATACGATCCTTTTACGTTTGATATTACCGATGCATTAAAAAAAGGAACGCAACAGCAACTCGACATTTGTGTATGGGACCCTACAGATAAAGGCCCGCAACCACGAGGCAAGCAAGTAGTAAACCCGAGAGGCATCTGGTACACTTCCGTTACGGGCATCTGGCAAACCGTTTGGTTGGAAGTGGTTCCCGAAACTTTTATAGAATCTACACGACAAACACCGGATGTAGACAATCATCAACTCACAATTACTGCCAATGTACAAAACATGCAATCGGGAGATGAGATCCGTTTTACTGCTTTGAAAGGAAATGAAGTAGTGGCTGAAAAAACCGGTAGCAATACAACAGAAATTTTATCTATCAGCAATCCAAAATTATGGTCTCCATCTGATCCTTTTTTGTATGATCTGAAAGTGGCGGTCATTCGAAAAGGGAAAATCATTGACGAAGTAAAAAGTTATTTCGCCATGCGAAAAATTTCAATCGCTGCTGATAATAATGGCATTCAAAGAATGATGTTGAACGATCATTTTCTTTTTGAATTTGGTCCACTGGACCAGGGCTGGTGGCCGGATGGATTATATACAGCGGCAACAGATGCTGCAATGAAAAATGATATTCAGACAATAAAAGAAATGGGTTGTAATATGATCCGCAAACATGTGAAAGTGGAACCGGCCCGGTGGTATTACTATTGCGATCAGATGGGCATGATGGTGTGGCAGGATATGCCCAGCGGTGATCTGGGAAATCACTGGGAATCTCATCCCGGTATTTTAGGTAATCAAACTGATAAAGATCGTACTCCGGAAAGTGAAACCATTTATAAGAAGGAGTGGAATGCGATCATGAATTCGTTGTACAATTTTTCCTGTATTGTAGTGTGGATTCCATTTAATGAGGCATGGGGACAATTTAAAACTACGGAGATCGTACAACAAACCATACAAAACGATCCGACACGATTG
>DASZPW010000128.1:0-6747 GCA_035550155.1 Chitinophagaceae bacterium
GAAATAGCCGCAGTAAATGAGATCAAGCCCGGTGAAGTATTACTCCCATTCCGGATCATGTTGGTTGGAGGGAAATTCGGTCCCGGAGTTTTTGATATTGCTGAAATTTTGGGAAAAGAAGAAACCATTCACCGGATCAAAAAAGCGATTGCAGCCTTTTAACCCCGGCTTTGGATCATCTCCATTACAGAAATAAAATCTGTAGAACCCAACTGTTCGATCATTTTTACATCAGTTTCATCGAGCTGTCTCAAGCCAGTTGTGTTCGCTTCAGCATGTGATGCTGTTCGAATACCTGCAATAACTGTTGACACCTGCCGATAACTCAGTACATAACTCAATGCCAGTTGTGTTTTATTCATTTGATTTTTCTCACAAAGATCCCAAACCGGTTGCAATGCCTTATTGGCAACAGCAATCACTTCAGATGTAAGCCTGTTTTTCCTGTGATCATTTGGGGCAAAAGAAACCTGATGATCAAACTTCCCTGTCAATAATCCAAATTGCAGTGCCATTCTCACAATAATTCCATATCCCTTTTCTCCAGCAGTTTTCAGCAGTGGCAGCGCTTTTTGATTCAGTAGATTTAACACCAATTGAAATCCGCTACCCAGATTGTTTTGTAAAAGGTATCCTGCTTCCGGCAAAGGATCAAAAGTATTCAAGGATAATCCCCAATAGCGGATCTTTCCCTGCTGCTGCAATTGTAGCATTGCCTCAATACATTCGCCGTTTTGCAAATGTTGCATTCTTGCCGAATGCAACTGGTAATAATCAATAACGTCACGTTGTAATCTTTTCAGGCTGGCGTCACAAGCTTTCAAAATATGGTCTTTGGAATAATCAACTGTAAACTGGTTATTCCGGGATACATTTCCTGCTTTGGTGGCAATAATGATCTCCTTTTTATTTCCAACAAGTGATCCGAGTATTTCTTCAGAATGACCCAACCCGTAAATATCAGCTGTATCAAAAAAATTTATTCCAAGATCCAATGAACGATGAATAGCTTTTTTCGATTCTTCGTCATTCACATCACCCCAACCTATGGCAGTAGTGCCGATCATAGCTCCGCCGCCAATTGCCCAGGCACCAAAACCAATTTCGCTAACTACAAGATCAGTGTTACCTAATTTTCTATATTCCATATTCTAATTTATTGATTACATCGAAATGAATTATCTTGAAATGTTATGAAGCCGGATAAATTTTTACGTAATCTATTATACATTCTTGCACTCATTAAGCTCATTTTGCCTTTCTTTCTGCAAAATAGTTTTTACCAGCCACATCGTGATGAATATTTGTATTTAGCCGAGGCACATCACATGAGCTGGGGATTCATGGAAGTGCCGCCGCTGCTGAGTGTATTTGCATGGATCACTAATTTCTTTGGCGGAAATATGTTCTGGATCAGGATATGGCCCGATCTTTTCGGAGCACTGACTTTTTTGCTGGTGGGAAAAATCATCATCTCGCTGGGTGGAAAAACGTTTTCCCTTTTTCTCGGTTGGCTTCCGTTTGTATTGGATGGATACATGCGGTTATTTTTTCTTTTCATGCCCAATTTCCTCGACGTTTTCTTCTGGACACTCATTGCATTTACGCTCATCCGTTTTATTCAAACCCAACAAAATAAATGGTTGTATTGGTTTGGTGTAGCGGTAGGATTAGGAATGATGAGTAAATACTCGGTGGCGTTTTATACAGTTTCTGTTCTAGGCGGTATCCTTTTAACCAAACACCGGAAGATTTTCCTCAATAAACACTTTTATTACGCTTGCATCATTGCACTACTGATCTTTTTACCCAATATCATCTGGCAATACAACCATCGTTTCCCTGTAATAACTCATATGAATGAGCTGCAGCAAGAGCAATTAAAATATAATAGCGCCACCGGTTTTATCATCAGTCAGTTCATCATGAACCTTCCCTGCGTATTTATCTGGTTAGCCGGTTTGATCTACGTATCATTTTTTTCCTCCGGCAAAACATATCGCTTTCTTGGATGGACTTTTCTTTTCGTAATCATCTTGCTAATTGTATTAAGAGGAAAGGACTACTATGCATTGGGAGCTTACCCGGTATTATTTGCTTTCGGGGCTTATCAACTCGAAAAAGCTACAGCTGTTCGCTTACGATGGACAAGATATGCGATGCTTTTATTTTCATTTGCACTCGGAATATTTGCCATGCCTTTGATCATGCCATTGGCAAAACCCGAAACACTGGCAAACTATTATAAAAAAACAGGGCTTAATAAAACTGGAAGTTTTAAATGGGAAGATCAGCAAATGCATCCGCTGCCACAGGATTTTGCTGATATGATGGGATGGAAGGAAATGGCGATGAAAGCAGGTGCCGTTTACAACAGCCTGCCGCCGGATGAAAGAGCAAAAACTTTTGTTTATTGCAGAGGATATTTTTCAGCAGGCGCCTTGAATTATTACAGAAAAGAAGCCCACCTGCCTGAAGTATATAGCGACAACGCCTCATTTCTTTTCTGGATGCCGGATAAATATGATATCAAAAACCTGATCTTAGTAGGTCATACTATGCCGGATTCAAACGATATCGTTTTTCAGCAATTTGAAAAAGTTAGCATTAAAGATTCCATTGATATGCCTTTGTTCAGAGAAAATGGAATGAAAATTATTTTGTTTGAACATGGAAACGATTCATTGAATAGTATTGTAACAAGAGGAGTTGCTAAATTGAAAAGTAAATTCTTGCGTCGATAGATTGATTATTTTTGAAGCAGAAATTAGTTTATGAAAAGACCTATTCGTGTTTTAGTTGCCAAAGTTGGTTTGGACGGTCATGACCGTGGTGCCAAAGTTATTGCCACTGCATTGCGTGATGCAGGAATGGAAGTGGTCTATACCGGTTTAAGGCAAACTCCCGAAATGGTTGTTACTGCGGCTTTGCAGGAAGATGTGGATGCCATTGGCATCAGCATTCTCAGCGGTGCACATATGACGGTTTTTCCGAAAGTGCTGCAACTTTTGAAAGAAAAAGGAATGGATGATGTATTACTCACCGGCGGCGGCATCATCCCGGAAGATGACATGAAACAACTCAATGAAATGGGAGTCGGAAAATTATTTGCCCCCGGCACTCCTACTTCTGATATCGCAGATTACATTAAAGATTGGGTGAAAGCCAATCGAAGTTTTTAACTACTGCGCATCTTTTACACATCGGAATCCAACAGTAGCATTTCTTTCAAATCCCAACGAAACCCTCAACAACATTTGCCGGTAATGTAGAGGTTTGGGCCCTCCCTGTACATACCACCAGCTGCCGCCGGGCTGATAATAACTTCCCCCTTTCAGAATGATATATTGATAGGTATCGTTCTGATACCAGTCATTTGTCATTTGCCACACTGACCCAACAAGATCATACAGCCCGAAAGGATTTACTCCCTTTTTATATTTGCCAACAGGATACAATTTTCCATCACCGGTATTACAAAATGCCGGATCAGGAGTTCCGTAATCAACCAGCGTTAAAGTAGCGCTGATATTTTTCTCTTGTTTTCCCTGTTGCTTCACCTTATTTCCCCATGGCCATAACCTTCCATCAGAAGTTTGAGCAGTATATTGCCATTCTGCTTCAGTGGGCAAACGTTTTCCCGCCCATTTTGCATATGCTTTGGCATCCTCATAGCTTACATTCACCACGGGAAAATTTTCTTCTCCTTGCTTTGGTTTACCATTTGTCCAATGTTTCAAAAAATTCAGTGTATCTGATGGATGATATTTACTAGCATCAAGAAATTTTTTAAATTCAGCGTTGGTCACAGGGTATTTATCCATGTAAAAGCTGTTCAGAGAAATTATTTTCGGGAAATCTAGTTTCGGATAAGAAATAAATTCATCGCCACTGGTGACCTGCATAGTAAAAGAACCAGCGGGAATTTTAACCATCCCATCCGGAATGGATAAAACAGGTGGAGTTTTTTCCGGCTCCGAGATCAGCAATGGCGTTCCCGGTTTAATAAACAATATGTATTCATCGAGTAATTCAATTCCATCAAAAAGCTGGATCACGAATTTTCCTTCCACCCTACCGAATTTTTTAAAGAGATGAAAGGAAGTTGAATTTGATTTGACCTCATAAGCTTCTTTTTCATATGAAGGATCGCCTGGCCATATTTTTATTGTGGTACCTTCTTTTGCATCGACAAAAGTTTTATCGCCTTCCATTTTTACTGACAACAAATTCGGGAATTCTGCTATAGCAGTTACTGCGCCTTCATTATTCGTACCAAGATATTTTTTGTTGAATGATTCCAGGTCTGCCACTACATAGTCATTCCCATTTATATTTTTGATGGAAACGTTTTCATGGTTCCACAAATCAACATAATGATAATTGCTTTTTGTTTCTGCCTGAAATAAAGGTCCATCAAAACCTTCGGGCAATAAACTAAATATTGTATAGATCGCTTTTGTTTTCCCCGGCCATTTGTTTACATAGATCCTATCCTGCAAAGAATTGATCAGTGGAGTCCAATTATAAGAATTGAAATTTTCAGAGTTTTCTTTTAAGATCCTGACGCATCTTCCCCAATATTTATAATCTTCATCGATCCATTCCGGTCTTCCTTCTCTCATGATGTTGATCTCTACTCCATATCCATTAAACAATGCCGTATTGTATTCACGCCTGATTCGTTCCTTACTCACTTCTGCTACACGAAAGATGGCAAAATCGGGTTTGATCAATTTGTTCAGATTCAGCAAAGGCACATAATAAATATCATTGTGTACTCTTCCTGAAATTATTCCCTGCATATCTTTTGGAGTTGCCATTCCTTCGCTGTACAAGATCACTCCCGGCTTTGCACTGTCAGCAGCTCGTTGTAATGCTTCACTCGCTTCTGCTTTGGTGTCCAGCACTACGCCATCGGCATCAATTCGTTTTATAAATTCACTCATAGAATGAAGGGAAGCTTTTTCATCTTTATCATCCCATGGATTGTAACTGATGAAATATTTTGTGCCCATAGAATGAGCCAATGCCGCCAGTTCTTTTTGTTTTGCTATGCCGCCAGGCAGATCTTCCATCAGGTTCCATTGTGTTCTTTGATCCAGGCCCAAGACCGGCCAGGTAGGCCAGATGGTGAAAATATCATCGCCGCCATAGAAGCGTTTTGCTTTTTCAAGAAATTCTTTGAGATGATATGAAGAATCTACCGCATTGTAGTAATTTTTCTCCCACGCCATCACCAGGTGCATGGTATAAGAATGACGGATATAGTCAAGATCTTTTCGTTGATACAATAAATTATTGAATTGCTGAACCTGATACAACATTTTTTCCTGGAAACATTTTTTTAAAGCCGCATGCCAGTCTCCGTCAGCTAAATCGGCATACAAATAAAATCCGATCTTTTTCCCCGGCTCAAGAACGTATGGCATCCTGTTTAAAAGATAATTTTGAATGCTGTCATTGTCTCTTTCTAACAAAGCATATAAAGTTTTACCATTTCTTAATTCGATCGCTGTAAAATTCAGGTCATTGTTATTGTGAGGGACAACTACTCCAATCGGTTTCTTTCCGGGCTGAAAAAGAAAAGAACGACTGGTATCGGCTAAAGCCGTTCCCGATATACAATAATAATGATCATTTCTCCCAAATGGAATTATGTTAGAAATTGTAACAGGTGATTTGCCATTGTTGGTAAATACAAGCCTTGCTTTATAACCATCTTTAAATGATTCATCGGGATCAATTGATAAATGAATTCCCTTATCCGATTGAATTTCTGTAAATGCTGCCTCATTTTCATTTAGTACTTTCCGATCCAGTTCAGCAGAAAACAAATGCAGCGACGCAGGAATTATCGCACTTTGAGTTTTTAATCCAGTTATCGTGAAAGGATGCAGGTGATCGAAAACGAGTTCTTTTAATTCCTGGGCATGAGCAACGGATATTGCGAAAAAGGCCAGCAAAAGGATTGAATATTTTTTCATACTGTTATTTTAAAATTACAATTTTTAAACATCTGCCAATGGTTTAGATTTGTTCATACAAAATCACTGTTATGTACCAGACTTTACTCACGAATTTAGAAAACGGTATACTCACCATTACCATCAATCGTCCTGATAAATTGAATGCATTGAATAAGTCGGTTATGGATGAACTCAATGAAGTAGTAGAAGAAATTTATAAAAATGCCAACATCAAATCTGCAATCATCACCGGTGCCGGGAATAAAGCATTTGTAGCAGGCGCCGATATCAGTGAATTTTCCGGATTAAATGATGATGCCGGGATGCTGATGTCCGAAAAAGGGCAGATCCTTTTCTTCAAAATAGAAGATTGTCCTAAACCAATTATTGCTGCTGTGAATGGTTTTGCATTAGGTGGCGGTTGTGAATTAGCAATGAGTTGTCATTTCCGCATCGCAAGTGAAAATGCCAAATTCGGGCAACCGGAAGTAAACCTGGGTTTGATTCCCGGATACGGAGGCACACAACGATTAACACAATTGATCGGAAAAGGAAGAGCGATCGAACTGCTTATTACAGCCAATATGATCGATGCGAATACTGCATTGCAATATGGTCTGGTAAATTACGTGGTGCCGCAGGAAGAATTGCTGACAAAAGCGAGGTCCATCCTGGAACTGATCAATAGCAAAGCGCCATTAGCAGTTGGAGGATGCATCAAAGCAGCCAATGCCGTATTTGATGAATCCATGAATGGTTTCGAAACAGAAGTAAAAGA
>DASZPW010000129.1:0-31378 GCA_035550155.1 Chitinophagaceae bacterium
TATTTTGATGAGTTATTTTTTTCAGCTTGCATTTCTTCTTCGCTCTTCACGCCTTCTTCGAAGGGGAAATTGCGGTTCACCGGCGGCAGGTAATACACGCTGGGTTTGGTTCCGAGATCTTCCATCAGGCGATAGCCCGCTTTATCTTTTATCAGATCGCTGAAGCGGAATGTCTCTGATCCGTTGGTAACAGAATCTTCGTTCAGATCCCCAAAGAAGAACACGCCATTAGGGCACGCATTGACACAGTGTGGCAACATGCCCATTCTCGTCATATCAGGGCAGAAATCACATTTACCAACGGTACCTTTTTTCTGCGGCACACTTGTTTCAGGAGAATATTTCAGATCAGCAATATCAGCCGGCAATTCAGGATCGCCCCAATTGAATACACGGGTAGAATACGGACATGCAGCCATACAAAAACGGCAACCGATGCAACGGTCGCTGTCGATCAAAACAATTCCATCTTCTCTTTTAAATGTTGCATCTACCGGGCACACTTTCACGCAAGGAGGATTGTCGCAGTGCATGCAGGTGGTGGGTTGCCAGTACGGCGCTTCATGTTGTGCATCCTGCATGGGATATACCTTGATCCAGTTTTGTCCTGGGTGTACATGGTGCATGTGATTGCAGGCGGCCTGGCACCTTTTTAAATTTTTGCAACGGGAAAGGTCAATGACCATTACAAATTTTTTTCCGGGAATTCCTTTGCGAGCCTCGCTGTTAGAAACATGCGACACATCCGGAACAGGTTTCAAAAATGCTTTATCCACTTCGATGATCTCTCCATCAACTGAAAGCAGTTTTACTTTTTCGCCTGAGGCTTTTGCTTCCTGCTCTGCAGCCGCTGTGAAAGGATCTTTTTTGTCCGAACATCCTGCAGCCACACCTGCCAGCAGGCCAGTGATGAGGAATTCTCTTCGGGAAGTATTTTGGTTGTTCATGATTACAGTTTTATAAGGAAGATTTTATTTTCCGGGGTTTAATCCAGTTTTGCAATTCACCGTTGGTGACCTTTTTTCTTTTTGATGGAAGCAGGTCTTCACTGACTTCCACCAGGCGGCCGTCCTGCGTCAGCATTTTGACGGTCTTTTTCTTTTTGGAAGTTTTTAGAAATTTGAATACCGAGAAAAAAGCTACAGTGCTGAGTCCAAGAAAAATAAATTTTCTTCGGGAAGGAGTTTGGCTGGTTTCATGTTCCATAAATAAAAATTTAAACGTTGACAAGATAGTTATGATGGCTTCTTCCTGTTTCTAACATTCGTCAACCTGCGTTATGATTTTTGTTCATTGCAGATGTTATTAATAAAAGAAAAAACCGGCTCAATTGGAAGGGCCGGTTTTCAGTAATTAATTTGATTGGCTCTGTACCATTTATTTTTTTAGTGTCCTGATATAGTTCACCAGGCTCCAGATATCATCATGATCCGGAATTTTCTTTTTGAAACTGGGCATATCATCACGACCCTCGGAGATCTTGTAGAATAAAGATCCATCAGTTTGAGATTGAACATCAGCTTTTGAAAAATCGCCGGGCTCAGTTTTCAAATTTGCAGCTTTGGGTCCATCGCCTAACCCCTTTGTTCCGTGGCAGGATTTGCAGTGTTGACTCCATAAATCTTTTCCATTTGAAATGGATTCAGAATTGGAAGCAACTGTATTTTTCATGTTTTTGTAATTGTCGGGAACGGGCCAGGGTTTTTTCTGAAAGGGGACGAAATACATTATCGTGCCCGCAAGAAAAATACCGCTAACAGAGAGGAAAGCAGAGCTGAAAAGATTCTTTTTCATATTAGTTGTATTTATTTATTAAATAAAATATCAGCTACCAAGGTACTTTGGAGACGGGTACTGATGCTTGACGGTTGTGTTGTAACTGCATGATTTTAATCATGTGATTAGTTAATTAAAAATCTATTAATAATGAATACAAGCATTCTATTAACCGAAATTTACTATCGAGTTATTTTGTGAAATAAAATCCAAGAGCTGTATCAATATTCATCATATCTACAAGTTCGGGATCTTTTTTTCTATTAAAAAGAAAAATTCCGCACATATCACTTTTCGTATTGAGGTCGACGAAGACTTTGCTTTTATCAGATTTAATAAATAACAAGTAACGCACTTTTGAAATTTCTATAATATGTACTTGCGGCCAATATTGTTTTAGTACTCTGCGGGCATTTCGCATGAGAAAAAAACAATTATGTACTTCTGTTTCGTACTCGTCTTTTTCCATGATTATTTTTATTTTTCCCAATTGAGAACTATCGGGATTGAAAAACACAGCGGCCGTACTGCTGACAACCAGTGTGTCATTGAAACTGGACGAAGGCTTATGATATTGAACAGAAGGAGCGCTGTTATTTTTTACAGTGGCATTTTTTTTCTCCGCCACCGGCCCTTTGCAGCCAACGATAAACGATGTAACAAGAAAAAGAATGAAACTTCTATTGGCAATTGTCTTCATCCGGACTTCTTTCATATGAAAAGATGATAGTGAAAGTTACAATTTAGCGGGATATATATTGACGTTCGACTTACGGATCTAAAATTCAAGAGCCCTTATTATTATTTTAATAAAGGCTCTTGTTTTAAAATAACAGCTATGTTATTAATAGTTCCAAAGACGTGTGATGTTAAATCCAATTAGGAATCTTCCACCGCCCACCCTGGTGCTTTCATCAGCCGTAGTAGTGGGATCATCTGTAGAATGATCGGTGTACCGGAATGGATTATTGGTATTATACATGTTATTTATTGCAGGATTCAGGTAATAAAAATTGGTAAAGAACAACTGGAACGAGTGACTGCTTGTATTAAACTCAACGCCTACCGAAAGGCTTGGGTTGGGATTATTCATAGCATGTTTGGTAATAGGCTGATCATAATTGACCATTACCGAGGTGACGGTTGTTAATTTATACCTGGCTGAAAATGCTATGGCAAAATGATCGAATTTCATCGATGGATTTATTTTCAGCGTAGAGTCATTGAGCTTGGTAAAATATCCATTTACTACATTATGGTGTGAAAGGTTAGGCGATACCTGAACAGATAGCTTGTCTGTAACTTTTCTTGCGATTATTATTTCGTGGAAATAAGATATCCTGTCGCTATAGTATCTGTAGATGTCATGATTGGGATCTTTCTTGGTGTTATAAGCGGCATTTGCATAATACGTGACACTAACCGGGTATTTGCCTTTGGTTTGTGTGATTATGGAATATTTTAAACTTCCATCCCACAATGGGCCGGAAACAGACGAGATCGAAGCTTTGGGAATAACTGCGGCTGTCGTTTTAGTGAAACCGATCCCGATCATCAATTTATTAATTGGTACATACCCGATACCAATCCTGATATTAGACGGAGCAAACAATCCCCAAAAATCCTCGTAGCCTTTGTTCCAGGTACCAAATCTATGCTGTATATCCATTTCCATAGTTCCTTTAATAGGTACCAGCACCGTTTGATTATCGCTGAGCCAAATACTCTGAAATGTATTCTTAACGGGCTTGGGTTTTGCCGGCGCCTCCGGTTGTTCTTCGGTTGCTGTGCTGTCCTGTGCATATAATGCATCGAACGACAACAGCAGGCAGCTCATCAACAACGCAGGTATCAAAATCCAGCCTTTCGTTTTATATGTTGTGCGTTTCATTTGATTTATTTTTTAAAGTCAGTTAATTATTAGGCGCCCCGTTTCTTATCCAATCATACACTTTTTGCCTGTCGGACAAAGACGGCATATGCACTCCCATATCACCATATATCTGTTTGTAAAGAATACTCTCTTTTGGCAATGCCGTATTCACATAACCGCCATTTACAATTTCCTGGTACGATACATCAGGAGTCATATAAGGATGATGGCCGCCGGTAACATGGCATCCTACGTCGGTGCAGTTTGCACTAAATAAAGGAGCCAGTTCATTTTTAAAACTCACCTGTTGTGGTGGTGCATTCGGATCTTTTGGAAGATCTGGTTTGATAATGTCTTTGTAACAACTTTCCAGGGCAATTCCCCCCAACAGTATCAAACCAATATATAAAAGCAGATGTTTCATATTAGTTGTTTTAAAATGATCATTTGTTATTGAAGTTCATATTGCATTCAATTGAGATATTGTCGCCAATGCTGGTGCTGACGATACCAAATGCCTGTTTATTAAATTGAAAAGTTAACTGCAGCCCGAATACATCATACGTTTGTCCTGCGGGAGTGGCCCGGGGAACATATTGCAGTTTACCGATCAGGGCTTCTGTATGTGGCGCCGATAATTTTCCTTGCCAGGTTAGATTAAGATGAACAATATATCCATTGCTTTCAGGATCGAACTCGACTTTGGTTGTTTTTATTTGCGCAAGGTTGGTGACAGTAAGATTCTGCGTACCCGCTACCACTGCAGTAGTTCCCAGGTTTGAAATATTACATCCTGCATCTCTTCCCGGTTCTCCGGTATTTGAAGTATTGATTTGTACATATCCGCTAAACCGGATTTTTGAAGGATCATTTTCATAAAAAGCCCAAGAAGTGTCTAATAAAGGCTGACCGGTTGTAACATAATTCTGCATTTCAGCCGAGCTGACATCGTGCATACCGAACTGATTAAAACGTCCTGTTAACAAACCCGCAGCTCCGATATATGAACCGGACCACAACACACTTGAGTGTACTTTATCCAGTTTCCATTGGCTGGTATCTCCGGCTGTCATCGTACCGGGCAGGTGAACATGATTACCACGAGTCGGAGTAAACGGTTGTGTGATTTGTATTGGTTGGATCAGGCTGTTGTCACGGGTGCAACTGATGATATAACCAAACCCACTAAATAGAACCAGCACTATCAGCAGGACTTTATTACTAAGCAGTTTCATAAAATTTTATTTTAGTGAATAATTGTTAATAAAAATGATGGCGTAAAATTATTTTCACCCAAACGAGTTGATTATGACTTATTACCAAGTCATACCTGATAATAGTCATTTGTGCAAAAAATCTTTGTCATGTGTTAAAGCAGATAACCAGGGGCGTTATTATTTACAGCAATGAATAATGCTAGAGCAAATAAGCTAATGAGGGAGTTTATTATTTCGTGTTGCTTTAACCAGAAGAGTCAATAAAATTACGATAACCAGCGTTGTAATATTCAGGAGCAGGCTGTCTGAATAGATCCTGATTTCATTCCTGATCATTTCCCGGCCGGAAGTGGAAGCATGAAACTGAAAAGCATCTTTAATAATATAAATAAAAAATGGCAGGCTGTGTAATAAACTGATCACTCGTTTTTTTGCAAGCAACGGGATCCAGAATAAGAGCGATAATATCGCCCATATTTTTAAATAGGAATGATCAAAAAAAACTTCAAAGTTATTTATTGAATAATTGGGATAAAGATTTTTCAGCAACAACCCGAGATATAATGTTCCGGATAAAGCATATGCGTACGGAAGATAAGAACTGAACCCGGACGGAAATTTTTTCCATTTGTTGTTTTTATTTCCCAAGAATACCATTACGATCGCATATACGAGCGGGTATCCTGAAAAGAAGGCCAATAATTCCAGGCGATCAATATATTGCCAGAAGTCATTATCCATAACGACATATTATTTGTAAAGTAAAAAATAAAACATTACCCGGGTAATAACCAGAAACATGATTAATTGATATTACGCCGGTCTCTTGGCTGATCTGAAATAAATTTTGTTATGGAAAGTTGAACAAGCCGGCGTCTAAAAAGTAATGCCGTTATAATGGATTTCTTTTTATTTTATTTCTTCAAAAGTTCCGGTTTTCCTGTTCTTTTTTACATTGTTCCAGTTGAAACAGCGGCCATTCATTATTACATACACCCCATGTGGCAGCGTTTGTACAAATGCTAATGAACTGCCAAGATTAAACAAACCATCCGAACTGCCGAATTTATAAGGCACCATAGCGCCGGTGATCACAACGGTCTTGTTTTTTATTTTTTTGCCTAACACTTTTGCCGTATCTGCCATCGTATCTGTTCCATGCGTGATGACGATCTTATCTTCTTTGGCCTTCAGGCACTGATTGGCAATCAAATTCCGGTCGGCATCGGTCATTTCCAAACTGTCAATCATCATTAATGTAGTTATTTCTACGGGTACATGGCTGCGCCCGAGCCGCAGCATTTCATGCAAATGTGTTTTATTGAAGAAAAGCGTTCCGGTCAGCTCGTTATATTCTTTGTCAAAAGTGCCGCCGGTAACAAAAATGCGGATGGCCATTATAATTATTTGACCTTAAAATTATCAATTCCTCATTTATCAAAATAAAGATTTCCGGATACAGAAGTGAGGCACTTCTATTTAATCTTAAAAATTGGGAAAGCCCCGATTCGGGAATTAATTATCCGATACTTTATCTAATGCCGCTTGAAATATTGAACCTCCCGTTCGTGTTGTTTGGCCGCAGTCAGTGTTTTAAATGTGCCAAGATTCCTGCGCTTACCCGTTTTAAGATTTTTGCTTCTTGAATACAGTCGATATTCACCTGATTTTAATTTCCTGATCATAGCTGTATAACATTTTTGATTGATTTAATGTTTTTGTTATAATAAAATTACATCGTGCAGAGAAAATGCCAGCAATATGGTATTAAAAAATGAGTACTTCCAACTTCAGGCAATCAATTAACTTGCAGCCATGCAAGATTACCTGAAAGGGCTGAATGAAAGACAAAGAGAGGCCGCACTTCATATTAACGGGCCATTAATGATCGTGGCGGGGGCAGGAAGCGGAAAAACCAAGGTGCTGACTACCCGGATTGCTCACCTGATGGCAAATGGTGTTGATTCGTTCAATATACTCGCATTGACATTTACCAACAAAGCTGCCCGTGAAATGAGAGAAAGGGTGGAGCATATTCTTGGCAACAATGAAGCGAGAAATTTATATATCGGCACGTTTCACAGTGTTTTTGCAAGAATTCTGCGGGCCGAAGCACATCGGCTTGGTTATCCCAACAACTTTACCATTTATGATACGGATGATGCCAAAGCCGTAGTGAAAACGGTAACCAACGAATTGAATCTTGATGATAAACATTATAAGCCAAATGTGGTTTACAACAGGATCTCCGCCGCTAAAAATGCGCTAATGGGACCCGATGCATATCGCAATGACTATTACATACAGCAGGAAGATATGCGAAGCAATCGTCCCGCCATTGCAAATATTTATGATGCATATGCGAAACGCTGTTTCAAGAACGGCGCTATGGATTTTGATGATCTCTTATTTAACATGTACAAATTGTTGAAAGAACATCCTGAGGCTTTGGTAAAATATCAAACCAAATTTCGTTACATACTCATCGATGAATACCAGGATACAAATCCTGCGCAATACGAGATCATGAAATTGCTGGCAGCACAACATGAAAATATTTGTGTAGTAGGAGATGATGCACAAAGTATTTATAGTTTTCGTGGCGCCACCATTCAAAACATCCTGCAGTTTCGCAAAGATTATGAAGATGCCAGCGTAATCAAACTGGAACAAAACTATCGGAGTACTCAAAGCATTTTGAATGTCGCCAACGAAGTAATAAAAAATAATAAGGGGCAAATTCCCAAAGACCTCTGGACAGAAAATCATGAAGGTGAAAAAATACAGGTTGTCCGCACAATGACCGACAATGAAGAAGGAAAGTTTGTAGCAGATGCCATACAGGAACAAAAATTGCGCAATCATTACCATCATAAGGATTTTGCAATTCTATATCGTACCAATGCGCAGAGCCGGGCATTTGAAGAAAGCCTGCGCCGAATGAATATTCCGTATATTATTTATGGTGGTATCAGCTTTTACCAGAGAAAAGAGATCAAAGATTTCCTGGCATACCTGAGAGTGATCGTAAATCCCAAAGATGAAGAATCGCTGAAGCGAATTATTAATTTCCCTGCAAGAGGCATAGGGAAAACCACCGTGGACAAAACCATTTTATTTGCCAATGAAAATAATGTCTCGATGTGGGATTCGTTGGAGAAGGCAAGAGAGTTGGGCTTCAAAGCGGGAACTGTGGAGTCGATAGAAAACTTTGTGACGATGATCAGAAGTTTTCAGAGCATGCTGCAAAAACAGAATGCATACGAAGTGGCTTTTCATGTAGGCAAACAGACCAATATCATCAAAGAACTTTTTAATGATAAAAGCACGGAAGGAGTTGCCCGTTATGAAAACATCCAGGAATTACTGAACTCTATTAAAGAATGGATTGAAACTCCCATGAATGAAGAGGACGGAGAAGTAGGCGATAAAAGTTTAGCCGCCTATTTGCAACAGATCACATTACTCACCGACCAGGATGAAAAAGATCCTGATGCAGATGTGGTAAAGCTGATGACCATTCATTCTGCAAAAGGATTGGAGTTCGAATGTGTTTTTGTAGCAGGGTTGGAAGAAATGCTTTTTCCCAATGGACTTAGTGTGAATACAAGAGAAGAACTTGAAGAAGAACGAAGATTATTTTATGTAGCGATCACCAGGGCCAAGAGCCGGCTATGGCTTACGTATGCCAATAGCAGGTATCGCTTCGGTTCGTTAGTGCAAAATGAACCAAGCCGCTTTATTAATGAATTGCCTGAAATTTTTCTGAATAAAACATTTGGCGGCGGCGGTTCAAAAAATCTCGGACGCAACAGCTGGAATAAAAATTTTGCGTTTGGCCCTAATAAGGAATGGGATGGAGAATCAGGTGCTGTGAGTAAACAATCCGGAACTTATTTTAATGAAACTCCCGGTGCAAAATCATCAAAGCCCGGTTATTTACCACCAAAAACACAGCCTAAAACAGTGGAGCATATTCCATCTTCTGATTTTACGCCCAGTGATACTTCCAACTTGCAGGTCGGACAAAAAGTGGAACATGCAAAATTTGGTTTTGGTGAGGTCATTAAGATGGAAGGAAGTACACATAACCCGGTTGCTACTGTAAAATTTGAGTTGAATGGCGAAAAAAAAATTATGCTTAATTATGCCCGTCTTCGTATAGTAGAATAATTTTTTATTCTACATGAGTTTTCCACATTCATTAAACTTTTTATTTTAAGGGCTGTCTGTAACACTACAAGCCGCCGATCTTAAAATTTCTTTAAGATCATTCTGCCAATAATTTATAAAAGAATAACAATGAATTAGAGCTGAAATGCTCTATCTAATCAAACGATTGGCACGATGTTTTCCTTAGAGTTTCGGATTTAACACAGAAGATGACAATAATATTTTATGATATGAACCTAAAATAGTTCTGTAGTTCGCTGATGCGGACTTACCTATGGGGACGGAACGGGGCTGCGATGAGCAGCCCTTTTGTTATTTATTTCAATAAAATCGGAGAGAGGCTCTTTAGAATTTGCTAAAACATTTTCTTCCTGTTTCATGATCTTCAAATTGCTTGTATCATTGCAGAAGAATTTATAGCCCCACTCTCCATGAACTTCCGAAGGATAAAGAGAAAAGCCAGGAAAAAAATAGTAATTGCAGCGCTTCTATTTTTTTTAAGTGTGACAATTTGGGTATTTTATCAATGGAGGCAATACAATCGCTCCCGGTTTGTTCGTTATCCCGAGTTCGGTATTGCCATCCCGGAAAATTATTTGATCCATGGAATAGATGTTTCTAAATACCAGGACATGATTGCCTGGGAAGAGGTGCAGGCGATGAATGTGAGAAAAATAAAACTGGGCTTTGCATTCATCAAAGCCACTGAGGGGATCGGGAACGTAGACCCTCAGTTCAAACGAAACTGGAGAAAAGCAAAAGAGGCCGGCATCATTAGGGGGGCATATCATTTTTTCATTGCATCAAAAGACGGAAAGATGCAGGCTGAAAATTTTATTAATACTGTAAAACTGGACAACGGTGACCTACCCCCTGTTTTGGATGTGGAACAAACAAATGGATATCCAACCGCTAATGTGCAGCGGGAACTAAAACAATGGCTCGAAACAGTGGAAAATTATTATCATGTCAGACCGATCATTTATACCAATGTTGATTTTTATAACCAACGGCTGGGTCATGATTTTGATAAATATCCGTTATGGATCGCACATTATTATCAACCACAACAACCCCGCATTGATCGTGGCTGGGCTTTTTGGCAGCATAGTGATGAAGGACGGGTAAATGGAATTTTATCCAAAGTAGATTTCAATGTTTTTAGCGGTGATTCCCTGGATTTCAAAAACCTGTTATTGCACGAGCCATAAAGCTGGTATTCTGCAAGATGATTTAATAATGTAGTACCTTGTTCTTTACAAGGGTAATTTATGGAGCGGGGGTTTGATCCGGAAATAAAAAAGTATTTTAAAAAGATCCTTTATTCTTTCTCAATAGGTCTTTTGTGGTTAGCCGCCAATGTTACGTTGGGGATATATTTTAAGATGGCAGACAGGAACGAAACCCCGTTTTTTATAAATCTTATTTTCTATGCATTTTTAGTAATAAGCCTTTTCCTTTTGGTTCGGTATTATTACAAAGCATGGAAAAAATAAATTTCCTCAAAAAAATACCTTATACTACGTAGAGATTACTGTATTTAATTTTTTATTTTGAGACGTATCAGCAAAATATGGAAGTGAAACAAATCAGCAAATGGACCGTGATCACGGGTACACTTATTATCTGGATCATTAAATTCGGCATTCGCCCCCTACATTTATTTGATGGCCCGATAAATTTCTTTTTTGGTATCGCCCCAAACCTTATCGGATCTTTCCTGATTCCATTTGGGGCTTATTGGTTTTTTAACGGCAAACGACATTTGATGGCTCGCATCTTCCGGATCAGTTCTTTCAACGATTTAAGAGTTGTATGTCTTATAGGATTTGTATTACTTGTTTTTAACGAATACCTGCAATTGATCCCTTTTTTCGGCAGAACGTTTGATTATTTTGATATCTTTTTTTCCGCTGTCGGACTTTCCGGGGCGTATTTGGTTTTTGGAAAAATAATGAACAACTACAGTACGGTTACGGATTAACTGCTATGATCACAAATGATCTTCCAATCGTATTTGATCTTATGGAACAATAACGTAAAATGTCCGCCCAGGTCACCGATACTTCTTTGCAGCTTCCATTCACCCACCACAAAAAAATAGTGCGATGAAAGCCCCTTTATAGATAAAATGTTGAATGTAAGTTTTCCCATCGCTGTGGTATCGGGATAATTCCTTTTATAGTTTTTAAGAGTATTTTTCCAGCCATATGTAACGCCATTTTTCCCAACAAACATTAACGAATCATTTTCCCAATATCCATTCATAAACCCGGCAACATCACCTTGGTTCCATGCGGTTGTTTGCATTTCCAAAATTTTCCGGATCGCTGTTTCGTCCCCGGACTGAGAAAAAGATGGAATAGAAATGAGTAAAAAGAAAAAAAACGCAAACGAATATCTCATAAAATTTTTTTACAAGATAATTAAAAGATAGTTCAGAAGTCTCGATGATCACAATCAGCAGCAGGGGCGGGCTGAGGTATCCGGCAAAAGCGATAATTAAAATAATGGGCACAAACGATGAGGCTTACGGCGGGGATCAATAGCCAGGTTTCATAAGAAATGAATACCTGTTTCATAATAAGAAAAGTAAAACCGGATACAAATACGATCAACGGGATCCAGCTGCGATGATGTTTTCTGAATCCATGAAACAGTGCAACGCTTCCTATTAAAAACGCAAACAGGATCATGCCGATTTCGAACGAAAGATTATTGATAATGTTGATGCCAAACAATGGAAAACTTGTTATCACCAATGGCAAAAAAGCACAATGTATTGCGCATGCAACTGATGTGACGATCCCACAGGCATCCCAATTGATCTTCATATTAATGACAAATATATCTAAAAACGCAACATTATTGCAAATGAAAATGCTGCTATCTAAGTAACTTTGCAGTTCAATTTTTCCATGATGAAAAAGAAGGCGAAATATTACATATTGTTTTTTGTGGCGCTATTTGTAACGTTTTATTTTACCCTGGGAAAAATTATTCCGGGTTTTGGAAAAAAAGAGATCACAACGATCGGCCATGTTCTCCCGTTTTCCTTTACTGACCAGGATGGAAAAAAGATTACCGAAAAAGATGTTGCGGGTAAAGTATTTATTGCGGAATATTTTTTTACTACGTGCCGGGGTATTTGCCCAAGAATGAATAATAATTTAAAAAAAATTTATGAGCGATTCAAGAATGAAAAGGATTTCCTGATCCTTTCACATACCTGTAATCCTGAAACTGATTCGGTAGCGCAGCTAAAACATTATTCGGATTCGTTAGGCGTTTCAAACGATAAATGGATTTTTTTGACAGGTAGAAAAGACAGTTTGTATTACCAGGCAAGGCTCAGCTACCAGATAGATGACCCTAAAAATAACCTCAGAAATATTGATGATGATTTTTTACACACTCAGTTTTGGGCTTTGGTAAATAAAAAAGGGGAAGTGAAAAAAATTTATGACGGGCTGAAGGAAAGTGAAGTGAATCAATTGATCTCAGATATTGATGAAATGCTGAAAGAGTAATACTCCAATAAGCAAATCCAAAAACTACTGCAATGGAAAATTTTGTTGAAGACATTCTGAGGCGGAATCATTTAAGTGTTACCGATAGCCGAAAAAAAATACTTGGCCTTTTTCTGGCGCATAATGGTGCATTGGCCCATGGAGATATCGAACGAAATGCCGGGCAGAAATTTGATAGGGTAACAGTGTATCGTACTCTTCAGACATTTGTAGAAAAAGGGATCATCCATACGATTCCAACAGCAGATAATTCAGTGCGATATGCACTGTGCAAAGACAGTTGTTCAGAAGGTCATCACCGGGATCATCACATTCATTTTGTTTGCATCAATTGCGGAAATACCTATTGTCTTGATGATATTGTAACTCCTGACATCCGGTTGCCAAAAGGTTACTCGACTGATAAAGTGGAGGTATTGGTAGAAGGAACATGCATGGATTGTAATTAAAAAAGTATTTCATAGAATCTTAAAAAAACGAGCCCCGCTGTAGAGACAACGGGACTTCAGGTTAAGGCTCTGATTAGTAGCAATCTTTGAAAAAGATTTTTTGTAAATCCAAATATAATAGCCCGATTTTGATTTTCCGAATTTAGGGCATACCACTTTCCGGGTATATCTTACTTTTTATTCAATGCATCCATTTCTTTTTTTACAAATTGCATCAGTTCGCTGATCGGGCCAGGGGAAAAATCAAAGGAGAGGCCCGCTGCTTTGAACAATTCAGGGAGTGTTTTGGTACCACCCAGCGACAACGCATTTACATAATTTTTCAGGGCCTGCTTTTTATTTTGTTTGTATTGTTTCCAAAGGCCGATTGCTCCTAATTGGGCAATACCATATTCTATATAATAAAACGGAACTTCATAAAGGTGAAGTTGCCGCTGCCACGAATAACGCCGGTATTCATCTAACTCCGAAAAATCGATAGCCTGTGATGAGAATTCGTTCAGTATCTTCATCCATGCTGTTGCCCTTTCTTCCTCTGTATGATCCGGATGTTCATATACCCAATGTTGAAATTTATCTATCGTGGCAATCCATGGGAAAATGGTGATCACCCGTTCCAATTGCTGTTCTTTGGCACGGATCAATTCTTCTTTATTATTAAAAAATACATGCCAGTGATCCATGCTGAATAATTCCATTGACATGCTGGCTACTTCGGCTATTTCAGTTGGATATTCTTTGAATCCGCTTAATTCCAGGGTATGAGCAAGGAAAGAATGAACGGCGTGGCCGCCTTCGTGCACAATTGTTGTGACATCATCCAGTTGACCGGCAGCATTCATAAAAATAAAAGGGGCACCACTTTCCATTAATGGCATATTATATCCGCCCGGAGCTTTGCCTTTGCGGCTTTCGAGATCCAGGTGGCCCATGTTTTTCATTTTTGCAAGGCAATTACTGAAAAAAGGATCCAACTCGTTAAAGCAGGAAATTGTTTTTTCAATAAGCTCTTCCCCTGTTTTAAACGGATGTAACGGTTCTGTTCCTGCGGGTTCAGCGTCTATATCCCAGGGGCGCAAAGTGGCAAGGGAAAGTTTTTTTCTTTTTTGCTCATAAATTTCATTTACCAGCGGCATCACATGTAATCGTACGGCCTCATGAAATTGAAAGCAATCGTTTTTACTGTAATCAAAACGCCCCATTTCTACAAATTTGAAATCACGATAATTTTCAAAGCCTGCATTCAGTGCAACCTGGTGACGTTTTTTTATTAGTTTGGTAAAAAGCCCGTTTAATTCTTTTTTATCCTGTAGCCGCCGTTCATTAATTTTTCTATAAACTTCTTCCCTGAGATTTCGATCCGGGTTTTCTAAAAACTTTGCCGCCTGCTGTAGTGTATATTCCTGTCCTTTTACCCGTACGGTCATTTTTCCGGCGATCATAGCGTAATGCTGCGATTCCACATTTAGCTCGGCTTGCAACGGAATATTTGCTTCTCTGAACAGATCAATGTTCTTTTTTACATTGCGCAGGTAAGTAAAATATTTTTTAGTATCCAGTTCCTTTGTAAATGGATTTTCGATCAGCTTCCTGTTTAATTTATCAGAATAAGGCTGTATCCTGGGCTGGATCTCCATCATGAAAAAAACATAAGAGTCCTCTAAGCTTTTATTTTCTGTGTCGCAGGTCATGCGGATCTGACGCCAGCTAGCATCTTCACTGATCACGGCTTCCAATTCACTAACATCATGAAGCCACTTTTCTAAATCCCCGACGTTGTTGATCGGTCGTTCATCCAGGTTTTTTAAATAAGGCTCCAACGAATCCCAGTCAGTAATAATAAAATTTTCCGGGAGGAAATGACGGGGTATTTTTCTGATATCAGCAGAATAATTCATAAATGTTTTTTGAAAAAAATTCAGTACGAAAAACAGCGGTTATTTTTTCTTTCCAGCAGATTTCTTTGAAGGTTTTTTTTCTTCGGTCTCCGGAGTACTATCCTCTTTTTTCCCGGCAGCTTTTTCTGTGTCGGATGTTTCGGGCTGCGTTTCCGGTTCAGACAATTTGATCTCGATATTGTTTTTTTTCAAAATATCAAACCACCGGATCATTTTTTTGAGATCACTGTTATAGACTCTTTCAAAATCTAATTCTGGTAAAACTTTTTCAAAATATTTTTTAACCGCCCCGGGGTCTTTTTCTTCGGGAAGCCCCGCCTCATTTTTTTCCATGGCATTAAATACATCAACCAAGTTGATGTTTTCCCCGGTCGTGAACACTTCGATACTTTCCAGTTGAGAAAAATTATGAATACGACTCGATATAAAACGGGTGGTTTTGTCTTCAATAGATCGAACAATGGCGCCGTCATTTTTACTGTTGACCAGTTCAAATAATCCCGGCAGTCCGGTGATCGCTACAAGTTTAGAATATTCCATAAATCAATTAAATCTTAAAAGGAGTTGCAAGATAAATTAGTTCATGCAAATAGACGCAAGATTGGTGCAGATGCTTATGGACAACCACTCATGAGGCTGGTTTTGCCAATTATAAAACGAGAAGGATTT
Organism: Chitinophagaceae bacterium; assembly: GCA_035550155.1. Taxonomy (GTDB): domain Bacteria; phylum Bacteroidota; class Bacteroidia; order Chitinophagales; family Chitinophagaceae; genus UTBCD1. The sequence continues at coordinate 15,586 of DASZPW010000129.1, forward strand.
TCCTGTTGAAATACGAAGGTTACACCTTGTTTGAACGTCTAAACTGTATAATTAATTATTATGAAGAAATTTAGATTCTTATTATTGGCTTTTTTGATTTCAACAGTAGCTGCTCAGGCTCAAAGTATTAAGGGAAAACTTATTGATAATGCCGACAACAAGCCTTTGGCCGGTGCTACCTTAATACTCGCAAAAGCTAAAGACACTACCATTACTTTTAAAACCGTAACAGATAGTAAAGGTGCTTTTGAATTCAAAGTTTTACCTATAGATTCATTTATTTTGAAAGTCAGCTTTGTTGGTTATGATACTTATAGCAAGGATGTAAGAACAGGTACTACTGCAATTGATCTTGGCACAATAGCTATTTCCAAAGAAGTAAAACAAATGGGAGAAGTAGTGGTGGTGTCAAAAACACCGCCAACACAACAAAAAGGGGATACTACACAGTTCAATGCCAGCCAGTTTAAAGTGAACCCCGATGCCACTACTGAAGATTTGATAAAAAAGATGCCGGGCATTACCGTTGATAAAGATGGAACAGTAACCGCCCAGGGTGACCAGGTGAAAAAAGTAACGGTGGATGGAAGAGATTTTTTTGGAGATGATGCTTCAGCAGCTTTAAAAAACCTTCCTTCTGCTATCGTAGATAAAATTCAGGTTTTTGATCGTTTAAGCGACCAGGCACAATTTACCGGCTTTGATGACGGCAATTCAGTTAAAGCAATTAATATCGTTACTAAGAATGGAATGCAAAACGGCCAGTTTGGAAGAATATATGCCGGTTATGGAACCGATGACAGGTATTCTGCTGGTGGTAATGTAAGTTTTTTCAAAGGAGATCGCCGTTTTTCAATCATAGGAAATTTCAATAACATCAATCAACAAAATTTCGCAACTCAAGATCTGTTGGGGGTTACAAGCGGTGGTGGTCGCGGCGGATTTGGCGGTGGCGGCGGTCGTGGCGGATTTGGCGGCGGCGGTTTTGGTGGTTTCGGCGGTGGAAATAATTTTTCTGTTGGACAACAAAGTGGTATAAATACAACCAATTCATTTGGATTTAACTACTCTGACAAATGGTCCAAGAAGATTAATGTTACAGGGAGCTATTTCTTTAACAACAGCAACAATGCTAACGATCAGATCATTAAAAGCCAGACCCTCTTTAGCGGAAAAACACAATATGCTGATCAAAACAGTATTTCTTCCGGAAAAAATTATAACCACAGGATAAATATGCGTATCGAGTACCAGCTTGATACCCACAACTCCTTTATTATTACACCAAGCCTCAATTTTCAGAATAATAAATCAGCATCTGGGAGTACATCTCAAACCTATTACGGAGCCAATGATACCTTGAATACAGCGAATAGCAGTACCAATAACAACAAGAATGGATATAATTTGCGGAATAACATTTTGTTCAGGCACTCCTTTAATAAAAGAGGAAGAACATTTTCCGTAAACCTGAATACAACATTCAATAAAAACAATGGCGAGAGTTTCGTGTATTCCCAATATCGCTTTTTTAACCCTGCTACACAAAACGCAACCGATTCGCTGCAGGATCAGTATATAACTAATCCCACGAACGGGTATACCATCTCTGCCAATGCTGCATATACCGAACCTATTGGTAAAAAGGGGCAACTACAATTTAATTTTACTCCATCATATACTAAGAACAAAGCAGACCAGGAAACTTTTTCTTACGATCAGATCGGCCAGAAATACACCGAGTTTGATACGTTGTTTTCTAATAAGTTTGATAACACCACCACAACACAAAATGGCGGTATTACCTATCGGTTGGGACAGAGTCGTGACAACCAATTTGCGATCGGCGTATCTTATCAGCATTCAAGATTGCAAAGCCAGAGAATTTTCCCAACTCAAAGCCGGGTGGATCAGACTTTTAGCGATGTATTACCCAACCTGATGTGGATGAAAAAAATATCAGCTCGCAGTAATATCAGGATATTTTACAGGGCAAGCACCAATTTCCCATCAGTAACACAACTGCAGGACGTTGTTACCACCAGCGATCCGTTACGGGTGAGCAGTGGAAATCCGGAACTGAAGCAATCCTATACACATTTTCTGTCAGGAAGATATGTTTTCACCAATACCTCAAAAGGACAAAGTTTTTTTGCAAACATTTTTTTACAGGCAGCACAGAATTATATTTCTAACGCCACATTCAGCCCCAGCGCAGACTCAACCATTCAACAAGGTATAGTTTTGAAATATGGCTCGCAATTAACAAAACCCGTAAACCTGAATGGATATAAAAGTTTAAGAACTTTCTTCACGTATAGCATGCCGGTGAAATTCATAAAATCAAATTTCAACCTGAGTACCGGTTTTAGTTATTCCAGGCTGCCAGGTCTTATCAACAAGGTAAAAACAGTAACCAATAATTACACATACAATGCTGGATTAGTGATAGCCAGTAACATCAGCGAATATGTTGATTTCAATATTTCATACAATGCTAATTTCAACAATGCAAAAAGCAATGCGACTGGACAATCCAATAATAATTATGTGAACCAGTCTGCAGGACTGCAGTTAAACCTGCTTACGAAGAGCGGGTGGTTTCTTCAAAATGATTTAACGAATCAAACATATAATGGTTTGTCACAAGGGCTCAATCAAAGCTATTGGCTGTGGAATGCATCGATAGGAAAGAAATTCCTGAAAAACAAACAAGGCGAGTTGAAGCTTACCGCATTCGACCTTTTAAAGCAAAATCAAAGCCTTGTCAGAACAGTATCTGAGAACTATATACAGGATACACGTACCCAGGTATTACAACAATATTTTATGCTGACATTTACCTATAGCCTGAAAAATTTTGGCCAACCAAATATGAAGAGCAATAATAATAGGTTCTTCGGGCCTGAAAGGCAAGGGCCGGGGATGCGCATGTTTTAAGCAATGGTTCCGAATCGGACAAAAGTTTTATAAGTTCGTAACGTCAAATAAAGAGGTATGAATAACAAAACAGACATAAACCCAAAAACGGAAGAGATACTGAATAGCCTTGACGGTATTAGGCAGGCTACTGCTCAGCCGTTTTTATATACACGGGTCATGGCTCGTTTGACAAAAGAAACGACATCAACCCGGTGGGAAAAAATCGCATCGCTGTTTTCCAAACCTGCTTTTGCGATTGCAACTATTGCTTTGTTTTTGTTGATCAATGCTGCAGTTGTTTTTCATTTTTCCACTAAAGCAACAACTACACAAGACGAATCTGCCGTGGTTTCTGATAATGAATATAATCTATCGGTGTCTTCTTTATATGATCTAAATCCGGAACAAAATGACATCGCCCAGAAGTAAAATATTAATTATAATAATTGTTGCGCTTTTGATTTCCAACATAGCGCTGCTGGGATTCATGTTCTTTGGAAAAAAGGATGACCGGAAATCTTCAGAAAGAGGAAAATCATTTTCTGATTATTTTGAAAAACAATTAGGATTTACCCCGGAGCAATCTGCACAATTTCATCAGCTCAGGGATAAACATTTTGAAAATATAAGGCCGATACTGAAAGAAGTGAGGAAAGCAAAAGACAGTTTGTTCAGTATTATGCGCCTTCCGGAGATTCCCGATTCATTGCTGGAAAATGCTGCGGAAAACCTGGCGCAAAAGGAAAAGGCCCAGGAACTGCAAAGCTTCCGGCATTTTCGTAAAGTAAGGGACCTGTGTACGGAGGAACAGAAACCTAAATTCGATACGTTGATCAGTAAAATAATAAACAGATCATTTGCCCGCCCCTCAGGCCACAAGAATTCACAACAGTCAATTAAGGACTCAGCAAATCACTAATAAACTATTTGAGAAAACGTTCACTATTTAATAAAACAAAAACTATGAGTATGAAAAGAAAAGCAATAATGCTTCTGACGGTTATGTTTGCCGCAATCATTACAGCAAATGCACAATTTCAACAGCGCACAGTTGAAGAACGGGTAAAAATGGTACACACTAAAATAGACAGCGCTTTTAAGTTGGGCGATAAGAAAATGGCAGATGTAGATTCCATCTTCTCCAATTTTTACAGATCGCAGGACAAGGTAAGGCAGGATATGATGAGCGGTGGCGACCGCCCCGACTTTCAGGCTATGCGTGAAAAAATGCAGCCACTGACAGACGAAAGAGATAATAAATTAAAAGCCGTCCTGGGCGATGATAACTTTAAGATTTGGAAAGAACAGATCGAGCCGTCAATGAGACCGCAGCGTCGTGGTGGCGGTGGCAGAGGCAATCAATAGGTTATACAACCGGTTAAAACTTTAATCATCAAACCCCGCCACGGCGGGGTTTTTTTTATGATAAAAGGTTTTTTCTTGTTTATATTATTTCTGAAATTTAACATCAAATATCTTTCGCCATGACGTTTACCAATGCCATCAGCTGGTTTGAAATACCCGCCACCAATTTGGAAAGAGCTCAGAAATTTTATGAATCTATATTTGAAACAAATCTCATTCCGCTTGATACGCCTAACATTAAGATGAGAATGTTTCCTATAAGCGATATGATGACAGGTGTCGGTGGCGCTGTAGTTGACAGCGGAGGATTTCATAAACCTTCACTCACAGATGGCCCGCTAATTTATCTGAATGCGAATCCTGATGTACAAAATGTACTAAACAAAGTTGAAGAAGCCGGTGGGAAAATTTTAGTCCCCAAAACACAGATCTCTCCCGAGTATGGATACATGGCTGTTTTTTCAGATACTGAAGGCAATCGTATTGCCTTGCATAGCGTCCCGCAATAATTTCGGAATAGGACAGATTGCTGTTGTCTTCATTATTATTAGTGATTTTTCACTTGGATGAGATCGTGCAATTCGAAATTTTCCCAAGGGGTTTTACTTGTTTTAATTATTTTCTTCCATAAAAATCAAAATCTGCCATAACCCCTAAAAAGTGATAAGAAAAAACACTTAGTTTGTAAAATATTTAAGCGGTTTGTCCGTTTTTTTAATCTCGCTCTAATGTTTATTAGAGACGAAAATTCAAATCCTTTAAAAACCAAAATTATGTCCAGGCTCTTTTCTTTATTAAAAAGAAGACTTCCACTACTGTTTTCTTTTTTATTAGTTAGCATTCTGTCACAGGCACAGCTGAAGATCGGTGATAACCCCACCAGTATTCAGAAATCATCCATACTTGAATTGGAAAGTACCCGACAGGGTTTGTTGTTGCCACGATTAACAGATACGGCAGCAATCAATGCATTGACTCCTCCGGATGGTATGATCATTTATCTTACCGCAGACAATAGTCTTAGACTGCGAAGTAACGGATCATGGAAAAAAATTGCAGATCTGTCTGCAGCCACATCCAATTGGTCCTTAACCGGAAACAGCGGTACTGATTCTACAGTAAATTTCTTAGGTACTGTGGATGGGCAACCATTGATCATGAAAACGAATAACAATGAAGCCATGCGAATTGATAAAAATGGCAACATTGGTATTGGCACAAATGCTCCCACGGCAAAATTGGACGTGAATGGAACTGTGAAGCTGGAAAGCCTTACATCAGGAACAAATGAGTTGGATGTGTTGGTACTTGCAGCGGATGGTTCAGTATTGAAAAGAACAATGTCTGCCTCTGCATTTGTGAATGCCATCCAGGCAATCAACGGAATTCAATCTCAACAATTATCGATTACTGCTCAGGCAAGCGATACTTCAAATACTGTATTGGTTCAAAACAGAACAGCTGATAGTACTGTAGCTATTTATTTGCCGGTGCAAGACGGTTCGGCTGGGACTTCTAAACCCTATGGGTTTTTAACATATTCCGACTGGCAAAAAATTCAAAGCGCTGTACAAACAATTGCTATTGGTGCTGTAGGTTCTACTCCCAATGTAAATGGCGCTACGATTGTTACCGATAGTACTTCAAGAACAATAATATTAGAACCCGCTGATGCAACACATCCCGGTATAGTTACTGCAGATGCACAAACATTTGGCGGAGATAAGACTTTTGCCGGCAATACTACTTTAAATGGATCCCTTACATTGAATAGTGTGGCAAATAATACCAGTTCCGATTCAGTGCTTGTATTAAATAATGGTGTAGTGGAAAAAAGACAAGTAAGTAGTTCGGCTTTTGGAAATGCGATCAGGAATATCAATGGGAATAGAGATACGGTTCAATCGATAGCTTTCAAAAACACCGGAACGGATCTGACTGTGAGTACCAACGGAGCAGATTCTATTTTTCTGAACGTTCCTGATGCAGGCGCAGGTAGCCGTGGTGTTGTTACTACGTCATCGCAAACATTTGCAGGTAGTAAAACATTTCAGGATAGCGTGGCCGCTGCAAAGACTGTATTGGTAGGAGGATCAGGAAATGCCAATTCTACGATGGAAATAAACGGATCTGTTGCGATGGCGATCACTACGGTAACTTCTAATTACACTCTTACCGGCACAGATAATACTGTATTAGCAAATACAACATCAGGTCCGATAACAATTACATTACCCGCCCCCGGAACTTTTGCAGGCCGTATCTACACGATCAAAAAGATCGGAACGGGCGGAATAGATAATGAACTTACTATTAATCCTGCTTCGGGGACCATTGATGGAGGCTCCTCATATAAGATCTATAATGACTGGACTTATGTGACCTTACAAACAGACGGAACTAACTGGTATATTATCAAGAAATAGTTCGTTGTCATCGTACAATGAACTTTTCAAGATCTTATTAATGGAAATTTATCATGGGAGCAGTATCCAAACTTGCTGTAGCAGTGCTATTGATTTTTTATTCTCAACTTGGTTTTTCACAACAGCTAAGATTGGGAAAGGACCCTTATAATGTTGAAAAATCTGCGGTGCTCGAATTATATTCCGACAATCAGGGATTATTGCTTCCACGGATTGCCGACACCAGTTTGATCAATGCATTGACACCGCCCGATGGAATGGTCATTTATTTTACCCCGGTAAAAAAATTACTGATCAGGGCAAATGGCTACTGGCAAACGCTGGCTGTCAACAATGCTGTGGTGACTTCATTGAATGGAAATACCGGTGCCCTGACAATGGACACCGGGTATATCAGTAGTTTTTCACAGAAAGTCCGGGGATTATTCAGCAGCGGCAGCGGGATCAGTTATAATGCAGGGACCGGAGTAATTTCTTCGTCGATCAATACCGGGAATTTCTGGAATATTTCCGGCAACTCCGGAACCAATGCATCAAGCAATTTTATTGGCACCACCGACAACCAGGATTTGGTTTTCAAAACCAATAATACTGAAACTGCGAGAATTGTTGCAGGTTCCGGAGATATTAAAATTGGAAGTGCCACTACGGGAACGATCAGGGCTACACAGGAACTTGTATTAAGACAAGATGGAGATACATACGGATCATCCATTTTGAGATTAAGAAACAGGACTGCGGAGAACGGCGCTATTTTTGAAACCACTGATCCTTCAATTACATTAGTTGATTTTATTTTTAAGACATCTGCCAACCAAAGAAATATCCGGTATGAAGCAAGATCGGGTTATGCCAGAGCGGGAGCGCCTTCATTTCATATTGGCGGCGCCAGCCCGGACAATCCCACTTTAGCAGTTGGAGACAGTTATGCAGCATTTAACACCAATCTTAAAATTGGTAATTATAATACGCCAACAGAAGCACTGGATGTGACGGGTAATGTTCGTTTCAGCGGCGCACTCATGCCAAATAATAGTGCAGGAACTTCCGGTTATGTTTTGCAATCCAATGGAAGTGGTACAGCGCCGACCTGGAAAAATTTTACGTTAGCTAATTTGAATGATGTGTCATTATCATCTCCGGTTAATGGTCAGTTGTTGCAATACAACGGAACTAATTGGGTGAACAGCACGCCATCGTATTTAACGTCAATTGATACTTCCAATATTTCCAACTTTTACCTGAAAGTAAGGAAAGAACTTTCCGCCGGAACCGGAATAACATATAATAACACAACAGGTGTAATCACCAACACGGGTGTTACTTCATTGAACGGGAACACCGGAGCATTAACGATGGATACAAGTTATATCAGTAATTTTTATTTGAAAGTCCGGTCATTGAATTCAGTGACGGCACCTCTTTCTTATAATTCATCTACCGGGGTAATCGGTATAACGCAAGCAACAACTTCAACGAATGGGTATTTAAGCAGCACGGATTGGAATACATTCAATAATAAACAAGCATCAGGAAATTATTTAACCGATCCCGGAAGTAGTGGAATTGTTGCCAGGACAGCATTAAACACGACTGCAAGCAGAACTATCACAGGAACATCAAATAGAATTACATTAACAAACGGAAATGGAGTAAGCGGTAATCCTACAATTGATATCAGTTCTTCTTATGTTGGCCAAACTTCTATCACTACTTTAGGAACCATTACTACAGGCACATGGAATGGAAATACGATTGGCATAGCAAACGGAGGAACCGGCCAAACAACGGCAAATGCTGCTCTCAATGCACTTCTTCCATCGCAAACAGGAAATAGTGGCGAAGTTTTAACTACGGATGGAACCAACACTTCCTGGTCCAATCCAAATGTAACAGCAGCTAATTTTGTTTATGCCTACAGTACATCAACAAAAACATTTGGTACTGCCGGTACATGGACTGACCTTACTTTTAATTCTGCACAGCCTCAAATTAATGGGTGGACACATTCCCTTGTATCCAACGCACAAAATTTTACATGTAATCAAACTGGTATTTATCAGGTCATTTATAGTGGGCAGGTTAATAATAATTCGCCCACCAATACCTATGAACTGGATATTAGAGCCACGCTAAATGGTTCTGAGATTGCCGGCAGTGTCAGCTCTGTACAGTGCTCCGATTCAAATCCAACAATTGCCAGCAATTTTCTGATCAGTGTTAATTCCGGAGACGTATTGAAGCTTCAACTTACCGGATCGAACACAAATATGAGATTGCAGGCAGGATCTTATGGGTCAGTAAAACCAACAATTACCATTACTATCATAAGAATTCAATAGATTTTCAGGTCCGTTGTATTCACTTTTTTAAAAAAATTTATGATAGTAAAATAATGAAATAGAAAAACCAGAACGGCAACTTAAAATTTATTGTTCTGTATTATATTAAATGCGGACATTCTCTAAATATATCATAAGTGCAAAATTGTTTTTATACACAATTGCTGCAACGGCACAACCCGGCTTTTACGTTCCCAAATCTGCTAAAATTTTTTTCAATGGCGACACCGCTACTATTTTTTCCAATGTAATTAATAACGGAAACCTTGGTGTTGGTAAAAATGCTTTTGTAAATTTTTCAGGGACCACATGGGAAAACGATCCTCTGTCATTGATCACAGATGAAAGCCTTTCAGGAAATGGTGTAACAGGAACCGGTGGATGGATCCGTTTTCTTTCTGACAGTATTCGGCAGGTTTTGAAAGGAGGATATAGTGCCGCTATTAAATCAGGCCCATTGTTTTCACATTTACAAATTCAAAACAAGAACGGGGTTTACCTGGATGAAAGCAGCACTAAAGTGAGAAAAGAAATTCGTTTTTCTTTGGGTCGGATGTACTTGTCCGATTACATGATCACCATTGGAGAAAATAATCCGGGTGTGATCAGCGGTTATGATTCACTTCGGTATTTTGTAACAGGCAATAAACCCGGCAGCGGATACCTGATCCGGGAAAATATTACTAATAACAACGGAAGAGTTGATTTTCCCGTTGGAAGTCGTGATGATTCATATACGCCGGCAGCTATTCAAAGCAACACGTCAACAGGAGATGATTATTATGTAAATGTTTTTGACAGTGTAAAAACCGGAAGACTGACCGGTATTAATTTACTTCCTCAAAGTGTAAATAAAACCTGGGAGATCGGAAAAAGACAAAGGCCCGGGTTGGGCGATGCGGAAATTTTTCTTCAGCACTTAAACAGGGATGAAGGATCGCAATTCAAACTTAATCGCAATAATGCTTATGTAGCCTACTACAACGGTAATGCATGGGATACCGGTGCTCCGCAAAGTACTCCGGTTACGGGCTTCATAACCTCCGGTAGCATTTTATCAGGTAGTGGAGTGAACAGCAGGATCTTTTATAATACTATTGCTGCACCATCTTATTTCACCAAGCTTACCGGTGATGGCACTGCAGCGCTGCGAACTTATTTGTGGTTCAATGCAAGACGCACCGGCTATAGTACTGTGTTAGCTTACTGGTACACAAAACCGGAAGTTAGTGTTCGGTATTTTGTGTTAGAAAGAATGCTGAGCAATGAAAACAACTTTAAGCAGGTTGATACTGTTCTTTCACAGGTTAATGGCGCTGTTCACTTGTCAGAATTGGATTATTCGTCTATTGATTCCAATAGTTATACAGGGATCAGTTTTTATCGTTTGAAAGTTGTTAATCTTGATACATCTTATTTTTATTCCAACATTATTGCTGTAGGCGGCATTCCGGGAAGAGGACTCAATCTGCTCTGGCCAAATCCAACACAGGATGTCTTTTGGGTAAGTTGCGATCCTGTCTGGAAAATAGAATCAATTGTGGTCTGGAATGCTCTTGGTCAAAAGATAAGACAAGTTGCGACCAATGGCCGCAATGTCATTCAATTGGATGCATTGCCAACCACGGGAACTTACTTTGTAAGCTTTGTTAGAGAAGGCGGGCAAATTGTTGAAACGAAAAAACTTGTTGTTGTAGGACACTAATGTGCTTCCAGCCAATTTTGCCCTTCGCCGCATTCAGCAATTACAGGAACAGCATTGGGCAGCGGCATTGCAATCTGCATATTTTCAACGATAAGAGGTTTTAATTCTTTCACTTCAGATTTGAGCGCATCAAAAACCAATTCATCGTGTACCTGGAGCAGCATCTTACTTTTCATATTTGCTTTTTTCATGGCAGCATGAACTTTTTGCATCGCCAGTTTGATCATGTCCGCAGCAGTGCCCTGTATAGGAGAGTTGATCGCATTTCGTTCGGCAAAACTTCTTACGGTGAAATTGGCTGAATTAATATCCCGCAACCACCTTTTTCTTCCCATCAAAGTTTGTACGTAACCATGCTCTCTTGCAAAGTTGATCGTATCGTCCATGTATTTCTGAATGCCGGGAAATTCTTTTTTATAATTGTCAATGATCTCTTTGGCTTCCGTTCTTGAAATGCCCAGGTTATCGGCAAGTCCAAATGCACCTTGTCCATAGATAATTCCAAAGTTTACGCTCTTCGCTTTGTACCGCATTTCTTTGGTTACATCTTTTTCTTTTACATTATAAACACGGGCTGCTGTGGAAGTGTGAATGTCGGTTCCTTTTTTAAATCCTTCACACATATTCTTGTCTCCGCTTATTGCGGCAACGATTCTCAATTCAATTTGGGAATAATCCGCAGACAATAAAACATGTTTATTGTCTCTTGGCACAAATGCTTTTCTTATTTCCTTTCCTCTTTCTGTTCTTACAGGAATATTCTGCAGATTCGGATTATTGCTTTGCAAACGACCGGTCACTGCGACTGCTTGTCCGTAAGTAGTATGAACCCTCCCGGTTTTTCGGTTGATTAGTTCCGGCAATGCATCTACATACGTGGATTTTAATTTAGTGAGTTCCCGGAAAGCTAATATATCATCAGCAATGCTGTTTCCTTTAGCGGCAAGTTTCAATAATATATCTTCACCTGTTTGATATTGACCCGTCTTTGTTTTTTTTGCAGAGGGATCCAGTTTTAATTTGTCAAATAATACTTCTCCTAATTGTTTTGGAGAAGAAAGATTAAAGCGAACGCCGGCTTCTTTGTAAACTTTTGCTTCTGCTTCTTTTGCTTCTTTCTCTAATTCTTTGGAATACTCTTTTAAAAAGTCAACGTCAATTTTGATCCCCTCAAATTCCATATCCACCAAAACTTTCACCAAGGGAGATTCCACTTCATTAAAAACTTTTTCAACTTCATTCTTTTTCAACAGGGGAACAAAGACGTTTTTTAGCTGAAGTGTGATATCTGCATCTTCAGCAGCATAATCTTTTATTTTTTCGATCTCAACATCCCGCATGTTGCCTTGGGTCTTCCCTTTTTTTCCGATCAGATCTTCAATGGGTATTGGCGCATATCCAAGGAATTTTTCACTGAGCAGGTCCATGCTTCGCTTGCCGTCCGGCTCGATCACATAATGAGCCAACATCGTGTCGAATATTTTTCCGGTTACTTCAACACCATACCACTTTAATACCAGGAGATCAAATTTTGCGTTTTGCCCTATCCATATTTTTTTAACATCAGAAAATATTGGCTCGAAATAAGAAAGGATTTCTTTTGTTTTTTCCAGGTCAGCAGGGCAGGGAACATAATAAGCTTCTCCGGGTTTTACTGAAAAACTAAGCCCGACCAATTCCGTATCATTTGCATCAACGCCGGTTGTTTCCGTGTCAAAACAGATCTCATCATGTTTTTTTAATTCAGCAACTAATTTTTTGATCGCTTTTTCATCAGCTATTGCTTCATAGTTGTGAGTAGTATTATTAATGTTTTTGTTTATCGCTAAAACAGTTTCAGTGCCGCCGTCTGTCAGATCTTCAACACCCGGTGATTTTATTTCTGTTTCAATGATGTTTCCGAAAAGGTCGGTTTGTACTCCTTGCGGGATTTCTTTTTCAACAACGGTTTTTTGTGAGGACGCAACAGAAAAATCGTCACCTAAAATTCTTTTGCCTAATGTTCTGAACTCAAGCTCTGCAAATACTTCTTTCAATTTTTCTTTGTCCCAATCTTTTACTTTAAAATCTTCTTCATGGAATTCAACCGGTACATTGGTAATGATGGTAGCTAATTTTTTGGAAAGGATCGCATCTTCCTTGCCATTTTTTATTTTTTCACCAAGAGCTCCTTTTATTTTATCAGCATTCTTCAAAACGTTTTCGATCGAATCATATTCTGCTAATAATTTGGCAGCTGTTTTTTCACCAACACCTCTTATTCCGGGAATATTATCTACTGCATCACCCATCAACCCTAATATGTCAATCACCTGGCTAACTCTTTTAATATTCCATTTGGTACAGACTTCATCAGGTCCCATTATTTCTACGTCACCACCCTGGTATCCGGGTTTATAAATTTTTATTTTTTCAGAAACCAATTGCCCGTAATCCTTGTCCGGAGTTACCATATACACTTCATATCCGGCTTTAGCAGCTTGCTTACTTAATGTTCCGATCACATCGTCTGCTTCGTACCCATCTTTTTCTATGCAGGGAATATTAAAAGCAGTGATCAGTTTTTTTATGTCCGGTACAGCTGCTAAAATATCTTCCGGTGCTTCCTGCCTGTTTGCTTTGTAATGTTCAAAATCGGTATGGCGTTCCGTTGGTGCGGCTGTATCAAAACATACTGCCATATGCGATGGTTTTTGTTTATTGATCAGCTCTATTAATGTGTTGGTAAAACCAAACTGTGCATTGGTATTTTTTCCTTTCGAAGTAAGACGTGGATTGCGGATCAAGGCATAATAAGCCCGGAAGATCAGCGCAAAGGCATCCAGCAGAAATAATTTTTTTGCCATGCCACTAAGGTAATTATTTCAGGCTGCGCCGAATAAAAGATATTAAAAAATAAACCCCGGCACTGCCGGGGTTTATTATCAAACCTTTTGTATGACTTACGGAATGGTTTAATTCTGCGCAGGACTAGTTTCAGTTTTTACCGGCACCGTTTGTTGCTCTGCAACGGCATTGATTGCAGCCGCTTTCTTGTCCATGTATTTTACCGGATTGTCAACGGATACAGTTCCGTTAAAAGCCGCACCATTTTGTGGCGCAACTAATTCCATTGATGACGCTTTATCCTTATGGATAAAATTCAGGTACAACGCAAAGAACAATAGGTTGAAGGCAAAAAAGTTTAAGGCTCTGCGGACACGTTTTTTCATATATCGGATTTTTTGGTTTTACAATAACGGATTGTCGGACTTGGACAGCTAAAATAAAATACTACTTAATAAGCTGCAAACAATAAGAGATAAGGCTTGGAAAATAGCGGACAAATACACCAGGCCCACTCGTATTTTTACGTCAGCCGTTTCAGTTTTCCGAAATATTTCTTTTTTATTTCAATATCTCAGCGGGCCCCCGGGGAACAATGCTCTTTCAGGAATTTAATAAACGTATTATTCAAATGTTCACTGGTTCCCACACCTTCAAATATTCCATGTGTCCGGTTAGGATAGATCATCAGTTGAAATAATTTTCCGTGCTTTATTAATTCATTGATCAATACTTCAGCATTTTTAAAATGAACATTGTCATCACCGGTTCCATGCATGTACAGTAAATTACCGCGAAGATTTTTTGCAAATGTGACAGGAGAAGCTTGCTCGTAATCAGCTTCATTTTCCTGCGGCAATCCCATATAGCGTTCTGTATAAATATTATCATAGAAATGTTGATCTGTAACAGCTGCTACTGCAATACCGGTTTTGTAAATTTCAGGATAACGGAACAAAAGGTTTAACGTCATGGCGCCACCACCGCTCCATCCATGCACTGCCACACGACTGCTGTCAATAAATGGCCATTTCAAAATTTCTTTTGCTGCCATTGCCTGGTCACGACTATTGATCACACCAATTTTCCTGTAAATAGATTTCCGCCATTCTCTTCCTTTGTATGCCGGCGTACCCCTGTTGTCCATTGTAATGCCGATATAACCTTCGGGTATGAGTTGCGAAATAAAATTATCAAAGTTGGGGATATCATCCGCTGTGGTAGAGGCCGGTTCTCCATATACATAAAAGTAAACGGGATATTTTTTAGTAGGATCAAAATTATCCGGCTTCGCCATAATGCCATCCATTTCTACGCCGTCCACTGTTTTGATCTTGAACTTTTCCAGTTTAAAGCCCAATTCCGGAGTTGTAAACCGATCTTCTTCTTCCGGATATATTTTTTTATGATCCGGCAATGAAACAAGCCGGATGTTGAAATTCCGGTTAATGCTTCCATTAGTTTGTGTCGCATATTTTGCATCCGGAGATGAACGATAAAAATTAGTTCCGTCAAAAATATCCGGAGTAACTCTTATAGTGTCCGTATTATTGAGGTTGATGCGATACAAATATCTTTGCGTAGCATCATAAGGGCTGGCAATAAAATAGATGTTTTCTCCAGATGCATCATAAGCTGTCATGTCTGCATCAAAATTCCCTTTTGTAAGCAGTTCTTCATTTTTTCCATCTCTTGACACTTTATAAATATGCATCCATCCATCTTTTTCACTGGTCCATAAAAATGCTTTTCCATTTTCTACCCAGGTCCATGACGGGCCATCCCAACCAAAAGGTTTGATCACATCCACCCAGGCTTCATCTTTGTCTGTATAGATTTTATTGGCTTTTCCTGTGATCGGATTGCACAGATAAAGATCTGCTTCATTTTGTTTCCGGTTTAATTGAACCACCATAATCTCTTTATTATTTCCTGCCCAATCCATTCTTGGCAAATAATTATTGTCAGGAGCGCCGGGTATCTGCAGCCAATTGGTTTTTTTTGTAGCCAATGAGATCACGCCAATTTTCACATTCGATGGCTTTACTCCTGCTACGGGAAATTCTACCGGCACGACAAACGGATAAAGCGAATCGGTAGTGTTAAGCATTAAATAGTTTGGTGTTGGCCTTGCATCCACTCTCCAATATGCAATGCTCTTGCTATCGGGGCTCCAGCGAAATCCGTCGCGGCAACTTAGTTCTTCT
>DASZPW010000130.1:0-4804 GCA_035550155.1 Chitinophagaceae bacterium
AGGATCCCATTGCAAGGCCAACCATTACTACGCTATACTCCGTAAAAGGTGTAGATGCTTCAGGGTGTTCTAATGTTGACACGATCACTGTTTTTGTTACGGGTTTGAATAAAGGAGGTTATTTAATGCCCAATGCTTTTACTCCGAATAATGATGGAAAGAACGATTGTTTCGGCGTCAAATACTGGGGAGTCATTCTTGAATTAGATTTCAGCATTTACAATCGCTGGGGGCAACGAATTTTTCATACGAATCAACCCGGCCAATGCTGGGATGGAACCTTCAACGGGCAGCCGCAGAATCCTGATGTCTATATTTATATGATCAAAGCAAAAACATTCTGTGATCAATATATTTTCAGAAAAGGAACATTCACTTTGATCCGATAATTTGCCATCCCGCATTAGTAATTGAAAAAAGCAAAAGCTCTTTTTCATTCTCTACAAATCTGCCTGCATTTTTAAACCCTGACTTCAACAATACTTTTTGCGAAGCAATATTGGGAATTTCTGTAACTCCATATATAATTTCAAGGCCAAGTTGATCAAATGCAAAGCGTAATCCAGATCTGGTTAATTCAGTCGCATATCCTTTTCCCCAATGATCTTTTAGCAAAGCATATCCAAGTTGAATTTTTTCTGGTTGCTCCGGAATCGGAACAATAACAAAAGATCCTATGAAGTTTCCGGTAAGTTTTTCTTCTGCAGCCCAACGGCCTTGTTCCATTGCACCAGTATAACCGGCAAGAATCTCATCTAAAAATTGATCGCACTCTTCTCTTGTCTTTGGCTTCCTGATATATTGCATGATTTCTTCATCACCATTGATCAGGAAAAAATTTTCCCTATCATCTTCGTTATAATGACGAACGATCAGTCTTTCCGTTTCGAAAACGATCATACAGTTTCTTTATGAATTTCTGAAGTAAAATGAAATTCAATGTCGGGGTTATTGTTACGCTCTGTATTCAGGAACCATTCACTTTGCGCCAGGTACACCAAATGCCCGTCCTTATCTTCGGCAATATTGGCTTGCTTGAAACGGGTGAACTCCTCTAATTTTTTTTGATCGGCGCTGTAGATCCAGCAGGCTTTATAGAAAGGAAGATTATTAAAAACAACGGAAGCGCCGTATTCATGAAGCAAGCGGTATTGTATCACTTCAAACTGAAGTTCTCCTACACAGCCAATAACTTTTTTGTTGCCGCCAAACTGAGTGAATAGCTGTGCTACTCCTTCATCTGTCAATTGCAACAAACCTTTTTCAAGTTGCTTGGTCTTCATCGGGTCTTTGTTGACCACTTCTTTAAATATTTCGGGAGAAAAAGAAGGAATGCCGGTAAAATAAAAATCTTCACCTTCCGTCAGTGTATCCCCGATCTTGAAATTGCCTGTATCAAACAAACCAACCACATCGCCGGGATAAGCATCCTCTATAATATTTTTTTCTCTCGCCATAAAACTGTACGGATTACTGAACCGGACATCTTTATCCAACCGTACATGATGATAATATTTGTTACGCTCAAATTTTCCCGAGCAAACCCGGAAGAATGCGATACGATCCCGATGCTTGGGATCGAGATTGGCATGAATTTTAAAAACAAAACCACTCATTTTATCTTCTTCCACATCTACTAACCTCGTAGAAGTTTCCCGGCTTCTTGGCGTTGGTGCAATGCGGATGAATGTATCAAGCATTTCTTTCACACCAAAATTATTGATAGCACTTCCAAAGAAAACCGGCGCCACTTTTCCGGCGAGGTAATCGTCCACATTCAGTTTCCCATGTACGCCATCCACCAATTCTACATCTTCTCTCAGTTGCGTGGCATCTTTTTCACCTAATTTTTGATCCAGTACTGGTTCATTCAAATTCGAAATGGAGATAGTATCTTCTTCAGTTGCTTTGGTATTTGCAGTAAAGAGCAACAAATTTTTATCATGAAGATTATAAACGCCTTTAAATTCCTTTCCGCTATTAATGGGCCATGACATAGGATGAAGAGCAATTTTCAATTCCTTCTCGATCTCTTCTAACAGATCAAAGCGATTTTTTCCGTCCCGATCCATTTTATTGATAAAAACGATCACAGGAGTATCTCTCATGCGACACACTTCCATCAGCCTTCTGGTTTGCTCTTCTACTCCATTCACACTATCTATTACCAGGATCACACTATCCACCGCTGTTAATGTCCGAAATGTATCTTCTGCAAAATCTTTGTGACCGGGAGTATCCAGCAGGTTGATGAGAATATCTTTATATTCAAAAGTCATTACTGAGGTAGCCACCGAAATTCCTCTTTGGCGTTCGATCTCCATGAAATCGCTGGTAGCGAATTTTTTTATTTTATTGCTCTTTACTGCACCTGCCACCTGTATGGCTCCGCCAAACAACAATAATTTTTCTGTCAAAGTGGTCTTACCTGCATCCGGGTGACTGATGATGGCAAAAGTCCGTCTGCGCTGTATTTCGTTATGATATTTCATAAAGAGGCGCAAAGGTAAGACATGACAACGGATTTAATCAGCATTACTTTCCCAGAAGTTTAATTTTTCATTTTGATTTTTTCAATAACTTTAAAAAATTTAAGCCTGTCTTATGTGGCCTATAAAGTACTTTGATAAAATCAGAAGAATGGATAGCCTGATTTCGAAAAAGGCTACCGGAAACTCAAAAGAATTCAGCAAAAAAATGAATTTATCAAGGAGAAGCCTGATGGGCTATTTACAAGCTATGAAGTTTTTAGGATTTCCGGTTGAATACGACAAACAAAGAGAAACTTACTATTACAAAGAGGATGGGAGAATGACCGGTAATATCTTCAAGCCTCTAAATAAAGAAGAGCAAAAACAAATCAACAAAAACTTTTCTGTAGAAGATAAAGAAGAATGTGCTTCTGCTTTACTGCAAAACAATGATGAAAACATAAATACTTATTGCAAAGATTTGTTTGTTGAATAAATATAAAATGGTTTAGTAACGCCTGATTATTCTCTTAACTAAACTTTACTATGATCCCTTTCTTACGTATGAATCTGTTATTATTAAAATTATTTACTCAATTTCTTTTATCAAAATGAGAAATTTTTTCTTGAAAATTACAGAGTGCAATAATATTGCACTATAGGTTGTTAGCTTTGTTTCAGTTTTATTTTCTGCAGAGATAAAACATAGAGGCAACCGAAAATCTAAAGAAAAGAGTAGGTAATTTTAAAATTGACTTTTCGTTTCGTTTTAATTAAAACGGAAACATTTGTTATGAACAATTTCAAATCGCTTGGCAGAAAGCTGAGCAAGGAGGAGCAAAAAAAGATTAGTGGAGGATTCGATAATCCCGATTGTGGTACAGCCAATACATATTGTGGCAGTGGATCAGGAGTTACATGTTGCAAAGGTCTCACATGTCAAGATGCCGGCAACGGGCAAAACCCTAATATTCCTGGTGGAGATAAGCTATGTGCGTAAACTATAGAAATTAGCCAGCTATTGATTCAAATTTAAAGCAGCCATTATAAATAGAAATTCATCATGGCTGCTTTTTCAAATACAAAATCAGAAAACCTTTAATTTATTTTGGCAACAAGCTTTATTTAATTCAAAACACTTTGTAAAGTGAAATATCTTATTCTGATCAGTCAGCTTTTATATTTTTCGGCTTGCTCTGGTCAGTTATTAAATAAAAAGGACTGGTTCACGTTAACAGGAATAATTAAGGGCAGTGATACGGGTATAATAGTTCTATGGCATCCTGATACTTTGGGCAAATGGATTAAAGATACCTGCATCTTAATAAAAGGGAAGTTCCGGTTTGGCGGACCCATTCATACACCCTCATACGTACACTTAATTAGCTCAACAATAGATGGTAATTATGCAAGTTTTTTCTTAGAAAAGGGTAAACAATCAATAATTCTTAAGAAAAATAACTTTGATTATTATCAAATGAGAGGCTCTGAAACACAAAAAGAAACTGAACCCCTCAGAAAAAAAATTACTACATTAGAAAAAAAGAAAAGCCAACTTACCTCAATTTATGAAAGTAAAAAAGATAGTTCGGCACAAAGTAGAAAAAAACTTGAAAATCAAATACAATTAATAAATGAGAAAGAAAAAACCATAAGAATAGCCTTTATCAAAAAAAATCCAAACTCATATGCAAGCCCGACAGAGTTACTTGGCTTAATTAATTTTATTTCGTTCGACATGTCAAATTCGCTTCTTAATGCATTTAGTCCTAAAATAAAAGAAAGTAGCACTGCCTTATTGTGTAAAAAAGAAATTGATAAGAAAAAACAGCTGATATCCGGCGTTTTTCTTCCTGATTTTATAGAGAAAGATATAAAGGGTGAAAATATTAGTTTATCTCATTTTATAGGAAAATATGTCTTACTTGATTTTTGGGCCAGTTGGTGTATCCCATGCCGAAAAGAAATTCCCCATTTAAAAGAAGTGTATCTAAAATATCAGAAAAAAGGGTTTGAAATAATCGCTATTTCAAATGACAATGATAAAATCAAATGGGAAAACGCAGTTCAGAATGAAGCGATCAAAAATTGGGTCAATATTATTGAAAGCAATCAGATTAAATCAATTTTTCAAGGAGTGACGGTACTTCCCACCCAAATTCTTCTTGATCCTGAAGGAAAAATTATCTGGAGTTCTATTGAAGATAATCACCACAGTTGGGAAGATATATTGGCAAGAGAATTGCAATGATCGGCTTTGTTTATTATTCAATCTAAAATAAATTCTTTCATCACTCCATACGGTTACAGTAAATTTGCTGCATGATTCGCCG
>DASZPW010000131.1:0-7769 GCA_035550155.1 Chitinophagaceae bacterium
ATAAAATATTTTGTAAAATATGTAAAGGCCCGTTCCGCTATCCGCAAATATTTTTTTTCACCGGTTAAATTATATGCGGAAGAAAAAGCCCAGAGGATGCGGCTATTCAACACAGCGCCTTTTGGAGCTTTTGGATAAGCTTTATTCGAATGATCGATCTTGCCATAAAAGCCCCCATTTTTTTCATCTAAAGAGATTTGCATCCACCAGGAAAGAATTCGTTTTAACTCATTTTCCATTTCCATTTTAAAACGCTGAAAAGAACGATGCATTTCACTTCCATGAACAGGATGAGCTTCGTTGTTCTTCGAAGGCTTAATCACTATAAGGTCCGGCTTCTTATTTTGAAACTCTTTTTTCAATTTTAACGCCATTAATTTTATTCCTTTTCTCACTTTTATTTTTGAGGTTGCCGTCAATGATCCTGTTTAATCTTTTTACTGAAGCTGCCGTCCTAAAACCATCCTCCGGAGTATTGATAACATAATCCAACAATTTATCAATACTTGAAACAGCGACATGCTGACGAGTATCAGAAGAGGCGTAATAGATAAATACGGTTCCATCATCATCAGCTATCCAGCCATTACAGAATAATACATTTGAGACATCTCCGACTCTTTCCTCCCCTTCAGGCGCCATAAAGTAACCGGCAGGTTTATGAATTACTTTGGCCAGATCATGCAGATCGGTCAGGAACATATATAATACGTAACGGAGGCCTGCTGCCGAGTTGCGAACACCATGCGCCAAATGCAACCAGCCTTTTTCTGTTTTGATCGGAGCAGGCCCTAAGCCATTCTTTGCTTCGTATATAGTATGATATCGCTTTTGATCTATTATGATTTCCTTCTCAATAACCGCATGGTCAATACATTTAGATAGCCCAAAACCAATCCCGCCTCCATTCCCGGTTTCAATGAAACTATCCTGGGGCCTTGTATAAAATGCGTATTTCCCTTCTACAAATTCGGGATGCAATACCACATTACGTTGCTGCGGCGATGGAGTTATCAAATCCGGTAACCGTTCCCAATTTTCAAAATCTTTTGTTCTTATGATGCCACACTGAGCAACAGCTGCAGACTGTTCTTTAGCTCTGGCTGTTGGATCCCTGCGTTCAGTACAAAAAGTACCATATACCCATCCGTCCTCATGCAGAGTGATCCGCATGTCGTAAATATTAACATCCGGATCTTTCGTTTCAGGAACCATGACGGGATGATCATGAAACCTGAAACTATCGACGCCATTCGGGCTTTCTGCTATAGCAAAAAAAGATTTTCTATCCACTCCTTCAACTCTCGCCATCAATAAATATTTTCCTTTCCATTTTATTGCAGAAGAATTGAACACCGCATTGATCCCAAACCTTTCCAGTAGAAAAGGGTTTGTCTTTCTGTTAAGATCAAATCTCCAGAACAACGGAACATGTTGAGCAGTAAGGACGGGATATTTATAGCGGTTGTAAATTCCGTTTTCACTTTCGAGCATCCTGTTTTTCTGTTTCTCCAGTTCTTTGTGTTTCTTCTCCAAAGCCTGCAACCTTTTTTCAAAACTTATTTTCATCACATGAAATTTTTATTAGCCTAGCGGCCGTTATAAAATAATTATATTCAGTTCTCAAGCCTGTTCCACCAGGTCTTTTTAAGTATGATCACAATTACAGCTAATATCAGAACTGTGATCAGTAAAGGCAACTTTAACCACAGCACCACATACATCGGTAAAATTGTCAAGCAACATTGTGCAATAATTCCAAGCACTACATTGAACATATCAACACCAAATCTTTTATTTCTTTGAAAATCGGGATTCTCGGCAACTACAAGTTCATGTACAGGTTTCCAGAACCCCCAGGGGCGAACCGTGCTATAAAATTTCTTCAATACTTCCGAATCAGTTGGCGGCGCCGTATAAGTACCTGCTATGCATCCAATAATTGACAGTAAGAACAATAAAGGCCAATAATATAATTCCAACCCGCCTATAATATGAAATGATTCCAAAGCAGCTAATGCAATCGCCGGAACAATGCCTGCCATCATTCCCCAAAAAAATCCATTGGCATTAAATCGCCACCAGTACCATTTTAAAACATTTGCAGCAATATACCCGCCATACAGACCTGAAACGATCCATTGTAAAATGCTGTTGACATCTTTTGCAAAAAATCCAAGAACGACTCCTATGGTTACAACAACGATCCCAGTCAGATAATTCATGGAAATGATCCTTTTATTAGATGCAGAAGGATTAACATACTTCAGGTAAATGTCGTTCACGATATAAGCCTGGGCTGCATTTAATGTCCCGGAAAAAGTTCCCATAAAAGCACCCAATAAGCCAGTAAGCACAATACCCAAGATACCGGCCGGAAGAAAATCATTGATCGCTGCAGGCAGCACTCTTTCAAAATCTGTTCCTCCAATTCCGTTCGATAAATTCATCTGAGAGAAATACAATAATCCTAATACAGTAAGCCCGATGATCATCGAATAACGCACCGGTAATAATATTATCGAAACAAAGCCGGTCATTTTTGAAGCTTCTTTTGGAGACCTTGAGGATAAAATTTTCTGCATATCATAATTGGGCGCCGGTCCTGCAAAAGCTGCGAATGCTCCTTTGAACAACATCATCATAAAAAAAATACCAAATAATCCGAACCCGTCATCGCTGATCTTTTTATTTGCATCAGGAATAATATTTTTCCAATCGAGTTTCAAATGCCACCCAAAAAAAGGATTGGTCCATCCATGAGGCACCTGCAGTGAATGTCCCTTTAAATGCATCATCGCAATCACTGCAATCGAAATACATCCTATGGTCATGATGATGTATTTGATCAGATCTCCCAATACAATACTGTGCATGCCACCTAATACAGAGTAGAAAACTGCGAATAATGTGAAAACAATTCCATAAAAGTGGGCTACATATTGAGGCGCAACGTGGAAGGGTACATAATCTTTTACAGCGTCCCATGGAATAAAAATCTCAATGAATTTTCCAAGACCTATGAAACCGTAAGCCAAAAAACCAAAGCAACCGATCAAAGCAAAAGCGACTACTACATTATGGGAAGCCTTTACTCCTTTACCTTTTAATCCAAATCGTGTAGCTAACCATTCTGCGCCGGTGCTGGCATTAGAACGTCGTAGCCATTTTGCCAGGAACATCATATTAAACACCTGGTTGAAAACCGGCCACAACCAGGGAATCCAAATACTTTTCATTCCATAAACAAAACAAAGAGCTATCATCCACATCGTGCCGCTGATATCAAACATATCTGATGCATCACTGAGGCCCAGCAGGTACCATGGTAATTTTTTTCCACCAAGCAAATAACTTTCCTTATTTACTCTTGCTTTTTTTCGCAGCAACCAGCCAATCATCAGCATTGCTGCCAGGTAAGAAAGTAAAATGGCTATATCAACAGCCTGTAATTTCATTTATTTTTCAATCGCCTTTTATCGTTACAATAAACAGTGAGTATATTATTCACAAGCCAAACTCACGATTCACACTCACTTATACAAATGTTCTTTCGTCGCTTCTTTTTGAAACAAGAACTTCTTTCCACTATAAAATCTTTTAAAATCAGCAGTACTGACCTGCCCTTTGTATGGCACATAAAACTCGCATTCATTATTCGCTTTACATCCTGCATTACGCCACGCTAAAGCATAAGAAATTTTATATGAATCAAGAGCTTTAAGAAAAACTCCTGTCCACCAGGTACTATCTTTCAAACCAACATTTCCGAATTCTGTTAACGCAGGAATTTTATTATGCGCAGCCGCAACAGTATCCAACATTCCCAGCATTATTTTGGAATATTTGATAAAATCTTCATTTTTTGCCGTGTTGTAGGCCTGGTAAATATCAAAGCCCATGACATCTACCCAGTCATCGCCGGGATATCTTTCCATGTATTCGTCTTCTGAATAAAATTTGTCAGTATTATAAGCATACAAAAGATTGTGAACGTTCTTTTGATCTCTTAAATAGGATTCGGTAAAATGATACAGTTGTTTCAACTCATCAGGTGTACAATTTTTACCTCCCCACCAAAACCAATTTCCATTCAATTCATGAAAAGGGCGAAAAATGATAGGGATGTATTCACCATGTTTGCCTTTCAGATCAAGAATGAAGTTTGCTACTTTATCGAGCCAGCTTTTATACAAAGTATTTTTTTCGCCGCCAGGTAAAATAGAAGCTACAGTGCCCGGAGCCGGATCCCAGGCAGTTTTTCCTGTTAGCGGATTATTTAGATGCCAGCTCAATGTAATAACCCCACCCCGATTATACACTTCCCGAATAAATTTTTTCATTTTCTCAAATGGTACGCTATCTAAATTCACCGCATGATCCAGTTCCAGGCGACCCAATTCAAAGCCGTACACGGCAGGATAATCACCGGTCACATCTTTAATGTCGCTTCTGCCAGGTTTATATTTCCATCCTACTCCATAAGCGAGGTCATCCTGGTGGCCAAACAGGATTCCTTTACTCAGTAATTTTTTCAGGTTGTTATAGAGGGCTATTGTTTCTTTTGTAGCCTTCTTATCCGCCGGAAGAGCTATTTGTGAAAAAGAATTGAAAGCATTGCAAATAAAAATAACTGTTCCAAAATATTTTAATCTGGTAAAAAACATCCTCGTTAAATTATTTAATAAAAAACTCTGCAAAACAACGTGGCTTGCAGAGTATTTCCTTTCAGGTATATGAACTCATCAATTACAAATACTTTTTATAAAAAAACAATTTGATAAGATTTAACTTCTTTGAGGAAAAAAATATTTTCCAGCAAGAAGTTTATTTAACTAAAATTACATCATCAAAATACAATTGCTCAACAACGTTATTGCTATTCATAAAAAATGCTACCGTACTTAATGGCTGAGAGCTATTAGCAGCCCAATTTCCTGAATTGGCGATATTATTCCATACTAAATTGCCGATAGGTATTTTGTAGTACGTCCACACTCCCGGCGGAACATCATATTGATTTGCAGCAACCTGGTTTTGATTAAATCCTGCTGCCGGTCCTCCTCCAAATTCTATGTATATTTTTTCATCTGCACTGCCGCCATAAACCCAAAAAGATAAATATTTATAATCGGGGGAATACGCAAGGCCGTCCGTAGCGCCGCCGCCGCCATTTCTGAATCCATCAATCCACCAGCTGTTTGCTCCATATTGAGCAGCGAAAGAAGCTGCTCCACTTTTTACTTTTGCAGTACTTGTTCCGGCAGGTCCCCAGGACCAACTTCCCCATCCATTGAGAGAATTATCAATAAAAACCTGGTAAGCATTATCCAGATCCACAAGTTCCTGCGTAGCAGGTTGGGTTTGACTATTTCCTCCGGCATTATAAGTAAATACCAGGTTTCCTCTCGTAACCGCAGTGGCATTGAACTGAAGCACTAATACAGAATCATTCTGACTTATGATAGATGTAGTGCCGGAACCAGTTGCTCCTAAAATATCTACTGAAGTAACTGAAGAGAATCCAACACCAGCCAATGTAATTTGAGAACCTGCTGAAAAATTATAGTTCGAGTAAGAAGTTGGTGTTGGAGGTGGTGGTAAAATGGTAAACTTATAAGAAGCCGTACCATTCAGAGTGGTTACTACAAGGCTATCATTCGCCTGCGGTCCGTAATATGGCGTTTTTGAAGGCACCTGGACAATGAGCGTGGTGTCTGTGATCAAAGCACGATTGAAATATGCAGGTAGTCCATTAAATGTTATGGATGATGCACTACCAAGATTTGTACCGTGAATGATATAATACCATCCGAGATTACCGGCGTTTGTAACAGAATCAAACGGGACGATCCTGTTTGATCTTGCCTGGATGGTTTGAATAATATTCCCGGAAGCATCATAAGTATATACGGTATCGTAATAAACAGAAGTATCTGTTTTATTCCATGTATGAACTGATGTAATAGTGGGAGCCCCACTACCAGGAGTAAATCCGATGATATTATATTTCTTACAGGATGCCAATGCAACTACTGTGAGTACAGCTAACATCCGGTAAAAATTCTTTGCAATGAAATTTTTCTTTTTCATAATTATTATCATTACGAGTTAAAATTTATATGGGACCGGGTCATTCAATAGATTAGGGTCAGCAGCAATTTCCGTAGCCGGGATCGGTAACAAAAATTTATCGTTTGTTGGCGTAATATTTAAAATATTGCGATTAAAATCGGTATAGTTATTAGCAGCGGTACCGGCGCCATCGGAATCACCCCTGTTTTGTTTAGAGATAATAGCTATTGCAACAGGATGATGGCCAGCGACAGGATTGTTGCCAGTTTTTACATCAGGCTGATATCCATCCAAACGTTGCAGATCATACCAATAATCACCTTCGATCGCAAATTCCAGTCTTCGCTCATTAAGTAATTGCTTATATGTAAAACTGCCTGTAATATCCGGCAAGCCGGCTCTTTCCCTTATTTTGTTCAAATAACCTAATGCTGTCGCA
Organism: Chitinophagaceae bacterium; assembly: GCA_035550155.1. Taxonomy (GTDB): domain Bacteria; phylum Bacteroidota; class Bacteroidia; order Chitinophagales; family Chitinophagaceae; genus UTBCD1. The sequence goes on from DASZPW010000131.1 coordinate 6,515, forward strand.
TCGGAACAAACGGCGTTTGTGTCAATACCAGTACCCGGCTGAACGTTTGCTGCTTTTCCTAAAATAGCCTCCGCAGCAATGAGGTACATGTCGGCAAACCGAAGAAGATATGTGTTGACGGAAGTAGCCTGGAATGCGCTGTAACCTCCGTTATCATCCGGTGTGCCAACAACATATTTTTTCATACCAGCATGAACACCTTGTGCATTAATTGAAAGAGGAGCTGTATATCCGCCAGTGCTTTTATGCAACTCAGAATAAAAATCACCGCCTAACATAATGCAACCATGCCGGCGGATAGAATCGCCTGTGTTTTTAAATGCATCTTGCAAATCCCAGCTTGGTCCTAACTCAGCCCAGCCATCACCGGTGCCGGTAATATCAGTATTAGGTGAGATCACTGACTGGATCTGGTTTCCGAAACCATAACCGCTGTTAGAGGTCCATTGCAGTGCTATCATTGATTCTTTACAATTATTTCCGGCTCTTTCAAACATTTGCGTATAGGTGCCGGGGGCATTTAATCCTACCAAAGCGAATTCACCACTTTGAATTACTTTTTCTGCTTCAATTTTAGCGCTATCATATTTCTGTTGATATAAATATACTTTCGCAAGCAATCCTGAAGCGGAACCACTCGATACATGGCCGGTGGAAGCAACATTAGCCCTGCAATTCGCTTCTGCAAATTGAAGGTCCATTGTTATGAATTTATAAACATCACTGATTGGATTAACGGGAACAGTGGAAAAGCTACCAACAAATGGCGCCGGGTCTGTTATTATGGGAACATTTCCGAAAAGACGCACCAAATAAAAATATGCTGCTGCTCTCATCAGGTGTGCTTCACCCAATGCATTGTTCACTACATCCTTCGGAATGGAAGGTGGAGCAGCAGTGGGCAAATTATTCAATAAGGAATTTGCCTGCGCTACAACTGTGTAAAGAGAATTCCAGGCGCTTGCTACCGTTTGCGTAGCGTTGCCTTCTGAAAGATTGCGAAATGCATCAAACGAGCCATCAGTTCCTGCATAACAAACAGCGTTACCGCTTTGCAGATCGCCAATTGCTAAAAATGCTTTTCCATTTAAACCAAACCATGGCGCTGCGTACAAAATATTCGTACTGGAATTCACCTGGTCAACAGTTTGATAATACGTACCAACCGTGGAAGCGTTTTCAGGCGGACGATTGAAGAAATCTTTTTTACACCCTGTGGATGCGATAGCTGCGATGGCTCCGACCCCTATTATAT
>DASZPW010000132.1:0-19055 GCA_035550155.1 Chitinophagaceae bacterium
ATGTCATCATCGAAACCGAACGTCTCCTGCTTCGCAAATTCACTGTCGAAGATGCCCCACTGATCTATGAACTCAATCTTGATCCTGATGTTATTCGTTATACATATGATCCGGTTAAAGATATCGAACATGCCACCCAGGTTTTAGAGCAGGTCATTTTACCGCAATACGCATTATATAATCATGGTCGCTGGGCTGTTCACCTGAAACCACAACTGGAATTCATCGGTTGGTGCGGATTGAAATGTATCCCGCAACGGGATGAGATCGATCTGGGTTATCGTTTCAAAAAACAATACTGGGGAAAAGGGTATGCCACCGAAGCGGCTTATGCCTGCATCCAATATGGATTTAAAAAGCTGGATCTAAAGCGGATCATCGGAAGGGCCATTCCGGAAAACACCGCATCCCTGCATGTATTAGAAAAATGCGGAATGACTTTTCTCACTGACGAAGTGGTGGATGGATACTCCGCTAAGACCTATGAGATATTTAACCCGTTTATCCACTGATTTTGCCCTTTAAAATATCCGGCATTTAACATTTCCGAAACGTTTCGTATTTCAAAATTTGTGTTTATATTTGACCTACGAAAAAAAACGTAGTTCATTTATAAAACTTAAAACTTATGAAACGATTAGTAAAACAAATTTCAGTTCTTGCCATTGGGGCTGCATTGCTGGCGCCTGTTTCTTTGCTGGCCCAGGATGAAAAGAAAATGGAAGAGAAAGACAAAGCCGCCAAGGATAAATCAGAAACACAGGTGATCACTATTACCCGAAAAGGAGATAAGAATGAAAAAACCACTGTGGAGATCAATGGTGATAAAATTATCGTGAATGGAACACCCATCGAAGATCTGAAAGATGGAGACATTACTGTACACCGTAATACTCTTAAGAATTATAATGGAGACTGGAACTGGAATGGAAATAATTTATTCGGTGTATCAGAAAATAAAGCAATGCTGGGAGTAACTACTGAGAAAGTGGACAAAGGCGTGGAAATACAGGATGTGACGGACGAAAGCGCTGCAGAAAAAGCAGGGTTGAAAGAAAAAGATGTTATTACTAAAATAGATGATCAAAAAGTAGAGGATCCGGATGCTTTGTCTGATGTAATTGGCAAACACAAACCGGGCGATAAAGTGAAAGTAACTTTCCTGAGAGATAATAAAGAACAGACCGTTACTGCAGAACTCACAAAGTGGAAAGGTTTGGGTGTGTACAATCTTGGAAATGGATTCAATTATAATTTCAAAATGCCGGACATGAATTTTAGCGAAGTGATGCCAAAAATTCAAGGCGTTCCAAAAGTTCCGCAAGGAAACTGGAATCAACTATATGGTACTATGGCAGGCCGTCCCAGGCTCGGATTATCGGTGCAGGACACTGATGATGGAAAAGGCGTGAAAGTGATCGATGTGGATGATGAAGGCAATGCAAAAAAAGCAGGCATCAAAGAAGATGATCTGATCACAGAAATTGATGGCAAGGCGGTGAACAGCGCTGATGAAGTAGCAAGGATCGTTCGTGATAGCAGAGAAAAAAATTCGATGATGTTTAAAATAAACCGTGGCGGAAAAACCCAGAATATAGAAGTGAAGATTCCCCGCAAATTAAAGACAGCAGATCTTTAATCCTCATATAAATCGGGCATGTGGTAACCCCGGGCAGTCACGACTGTTCGGGGTTCATTTTTTACAATAGCGCTGCGTTAAAAGATTTACTTTTGCATTTCTGAAAATGAGAGTAGATCACAGCGGATATGAAACAGTAATCGGTCTTGAAGTGCATGCGCAATTACTCACGAAAAGTAAATTGTTTTGTAGTGATATCGTTGCCTTCGGTTTGGAACCTAACACAGCAGTAAGCCCTATCACATTAGCACATCCCGGTACTTTGCCTAAGATGAATCGTAAAGCCATTGAACTGGCCATCAGGATGGGATTGGCGTGTCATTGTGAGATCGTGAAAGAAAATTATTTTGTCCGGAAAAATTATTTCTATCCTGATCTTCCCAAGGGTTACCAGGTTTCTCAGCATGCTACCCCGATCTGCAAAGGAGGAACAATTAAAATAAAAGCTGCATTGGGTGAAAGAGTAATTCAGCTGAATCGCATTCACCTGGAAGAAGATGCCGGTAAAAGTATTCATGATATGGATCCCGATAATACCTGCATTGATTACAATCGTGCCGGAACTCCACTCATTGAAATTGTGACCGAACCGGATATCCGCAGCAGCGAAGAAGCTTTTTTGTTTTTAACAGAGTTGCGAAAACTGGTTCGATACCTCGATGTATGCGATGGAAATATGGAAGAAGGAAGCCTGCGTTGCGATGCCAATATCTCCGTACGGAAAAAAGGAGAAACGAAGCTGGGCACCAAAGTGGAAGTTAAAAATCTGAATTCGATCCGCAATGTAAAACGGGCCATTGAATTTGAAGAGCAGCGATTGATCCAATGCCTGGAAAATGGAGAAACCATTGTTCAGCAGACAAGAAGTTTTGATGCAGACAAGGGGACTACTTTTTCAATAAGAGAAAAAGAAGAAGCGGATGATTACCGTTATTTTCCTGAACCGGATCTCACCCCGTTTCATTTGAGTGATGAATTTATCAAAACAATCAGGAAAGTTATCCCTGCATTGCAGCGGGAGCGGATTGAAAAATATACCACGCAATTGCAGCTTTCAGCTTATGATGCTGAAGTATTGACCGAAGAAAAAAATTTCGCTGACTATTTTGAAAAAATTATTGAACACACATCGCATTATAAACCGGCCGCCAACTGGATGCTGGGTCCGGTAAGATCATGGCTGAATGAAAACAAAAAAGAGATTGATGTTTTCCCTTTGTCGCCGGAACAGGTTGCTTCGCTGGTAGCATTAGTCGAATCAGGTAAAGTGAGTTTTTCGATTGCATCTACACGGGTATTTTCGATACTGATAAAAGAACCGGGCAAAACTCCTCAGCAGATCGCCGAAGAACAAAACCTTATGCAGCAATCTGATTATTCCTTTCTTCAGCCTATCATTGACGAAGTGTTGAATAAATTTGCCGATAAAGTAGCGGAATACAAAAAAGGGAAAAAAGGGTTGCTGGCTTTGTTTGTAGGAGAAGTGATGAAACGTTCCAAAGGGAAAGCAGATCCGGCTGTAACCAATCAACTAATTTTGAATAAACTTAAATCAGAATAATGAACAATTTTTTTCCGAAAAAAAGAGCTATTGCACTGGCGGCACTCGTATTGATTGCTGCCTGCAATAACAAATCAGCGAAAAAGCAATTTGAAATTTCCGGAACCCTGACTAACAGCCATGCCCGGATGATCTACCTGGAAGAAGTGCCGATGGCCACTATGCAGCGGGTGGTAATTGATTCTGCAGTGATCGGGAAAGACGGAAAATATTCTTTAACCACCGGCGCTAATGAGGAAACTATTTACAATCTCCGGTTAGATCAAAGTACGTTTCCACTTACATCAGTCATTAATGATGTGCCGGCGATCACACTTAATGCAACTTTTTCAAATGACAGCAACCATGTGATGGAGCAATATGACGTGAAAGGATCACCGGCCAGCGGGCAGTTGAAAGATTTCATGTATGCATTTACCGAAAAGCTGAAGAATATCTATGACAACGGATACCAGATCGACAGTCTTCAGAATCTACATAGCCCGGATAGCGTAGTGCAGCCGCTCATTGAAAAACATGCGAAGGCTGTTGCTGATATAAAAAACTATTCGGTACAACAAATGAACGAATCAAAGAATCCTTCCTTGACAATGTTCGAACTGGGGTATTATCAAACCACTGCTAATAACCCGGCATTTAAAATTGAGGCCCTGGGTGATGATGAAGTGAGCAAGATCGTAAATGAACTGTATGCAAAATTCCCATCGCACACCGGTTTGGCACAAATAAAAAACTCATTGGATGCACAAATGCAACGCAGTGCCGGCTGGGTAGGAAAAGAAGCTCCTGAAATTACTATGCCTGATGTGAATGGAAAGGAAGTGAAATTAAGTTCCTTCAGGGGAAAATATGTATTGGTTGATTTTTGGGCAAGCTGGTGTGGTCCCTGCAGGCGTGAGAATCCCAATGTTGTGAAAGCATATAATCAATTCAAGAATAAAAATTTTACCATACTTGGCGTTTCATTAGATAAGCCCGGAGAAAAAGATAAATGGTTAAAGGCGATCAAAGATGATAAACTGGAATGGACGCAGGTCAGCGATCTGAAATACTGGGACAGTGAAGTGGTTTTATTATACAACATCGAAGGTATTCCTTACAATGTATTAATAGATCCCAATGGAAAAGTTATAGCAGAAAGTTTGAGAGGTGATGCTTTGGAAGCGAAACTGCAGGAGGTGTTGAAATAATTGTTATCGTAGCAATATTGAAAAATTTATTTTGAAAACGAGTACGACAGATTGTTCTTTTATAGGTCATAAAAGAAATTTAAAAAAAATCGTCCCGGTAATTAAATATCCGGGACGATTTTTTTAGATATCAAAAAGAAAAGATCAATTATCTGTGCATAAGTGATTTAATGCAAGTTCACTAAATGAAATTGGCCAGATATAGCCTGCATCTGATGGGGATTTTGAAGGAGCAATTCCTTTTGCAGGAATAGACTGCAACAATCTCATTAAATCGATATTGCGGATTCCTTCTCCCAAGAATTCTATAGTTCTTTCTTTCAGGATCGCATTTATCAGGTCTGTTGGTGTTGCAAAATTTCCTGCTGAGAAAGTAGTAGTGGCATCAGATCTGTTGCGTACAGCATTTAATAAAGCTACAGCCTGTGCATCAACAGTATTTGTAGAGCGGACACGTGCCTCAGCTAAATTCAGCAAAACTTCTGCATATCGTATTACTGGTACATAATCCGTATATGGACTTGGAGCAGCATATTTCACTAACCAGTTTTTACTTCCCGTTTTTATAAATGACCGGCGTTTGTCAGCTGCTGTCCAGCTTGCATCTGAAATGATGCCATTTGGATTGAGAGAAAATTCGCCGTTACCAACTCCACCTTGTGATGCGGGGGGAGAAAAGTAATAAGCCAATTGATTCTGTGTACCGGGGTAATCACCTGCCGTTGTTGTCATCGGCATTGATAAGATTGATTCAGTGGTAGTGTAAGGAGAAATGAATACTTTAGAAATATCAGCCTGCAGTGCAAAAGGAACGCCACTTGGGGCTGTAAAAGGTGATGAAGCAGTAACTATTTTATTTGCCTCTGTGATGACATCACTATATTTCTGCATAGTTAAATATACTCTTGTCTTAAGAGCAATTGCAGTGTTTTTATGCGCCCGGGTAGTTCTGTTATAAGCTTGTGTTCCTCCGGCAGGATAATCTGAAGGCAAGCCAGCTTCGGCATCATCTAAGTCTTTCAGTATTTGTGTGTAAACTTCAGATACAGAACTTCTGGCCAGATCTGAAGAGCCGGCACCTTTAATAGCTGTCAATCGTAAAGGCACACCAGGCTTACTGCCATTACCATCCGCATAAGGTCTTGCATAAAACTCCAGCAGATTATAATAGCAAATAGCTCTAATTAATTTTGCTTCGGCTATATAATTGTTAGCTGCTGCTCCTGCAATGTCGGATCCTCCGGATGCCATACCTTCTAAAAAGACATTGCAGCTATTAATAGTGTAATATGCCTGGGCCCATAGACCCTGCACTGCTGTAGCACTATTAGTAGGATTACCAAACCAAACATCTGACCCGGTTACCAGGTTTTGTGTTTCGTTTATAAATTGATCTCCTTTTATATCACCATAGATAATACCTCTCCCTCCATAAAACGAACCGCTTTTTAAAGCACCGTAAAGAGCCAGCACCTGGGATTGGATCCGTGAGAGTGTGCTAAACGCCGAAACGTCTGCGACAGAGGTTTGCGGAATAGGATATAATTGATCCTTATGGCAGGAAGGAACTAAAATCGTTCCCGCTCCTGCAATTAATAAATATTTTAAAATCTTTTTCATTGTATTTTTTTTAAAAAAAATTAGAAACTGATATTTATTCCGGCCAAAATTGTTCTTCCGTTTCCGGCTGTGTTTCTGTCAACACCTTGTCCGGATGTTGAATTACCATTCGATGAAACTTCCGGATCTGGACCGGGATATTTAGTTAAGATCAATAGGTTTTGTGCGCTTAGGTATATGCGTAAATTACTGAGCTTGGCTTTAGATACGATTGATTTTGGCAATGTATAGCTCAATGTCAGTGTTTTGAGCTTAACAAAATCGCCTTTGAAAACATTTATATCAAGTGGTATTGCTGAACCGTTAGATACGTTATCATTATAAACAGGCCTTGCATATTTTTTATTTACATCTCCTTTAGCAGACCACGCATCTGTTAACACATCTGATGAATTATTCCACCAACGTTGGTCGTGAAGACCTGCATTAGTTCCATAATATAAGTAGAAACCAAATTGATACGTGAAGAGGAAGTCTAGTTGAAATTGTTTATAATTTATAGTATTATTCCATCCGCCAACCTGCTTAGGTATTGCATTGGCATACATCACTGCATCATTGGCTGCGTTAATTGCAGTACCTCCTTTAGGGCTGATATATTGTGTTTTGCCATCTGATGTTGTTGAATATTGGTAGGTGCCGGCAGATGCTCTGGATAAGTAACCAAAGTAAACCGGCGTACCTGCTGAGTTGATGAATATCCTTTTTCCTGTTGTTGGGTCAACTCCACCTGTTCTGACAACCCATAAGTAACCTAAAGAATATCCAACCATTGTTTGGTTAACTGTTTCCAAACCTGATGTTCCTGTTTGTATAACAGTTAAACCGGGAGCTAATGCGGTTACTTTATTTTTATTGGTACTAAAAGTAAAACTGGTATTCCAGGTGAAATCTTTTTTATTTAGAACCTCAGCATCTAAAGATACTTCAACACCTTTATTATACAGAGAGCCTACGTTTTGCGGAGGATTGCTGGGTAAACCTGTCGAAGGCGCCTGAGCAACATAAAGAATTAAACCATCAACATTGTTTTTGTAATATGCAAATGAGCCTGTGAGTTTGTCTTTGAACAAGCCGAATGAAAAGCCGACATCTGTTTTCTTACTGGTCTCCCATTTAAGATCAGGGTTGCCCACCGAAGAAAAGGTCAAGGTTGAAGCACCTCCATACAAACCGGAACCAAACGTTGAGTAAGGTGTATAATCACCGATTCCGGCAATGTTACCTACCTTACCATAGCTTCCTCTGAGTTTAAAGCTGCTGAAAATTTTATTCATACCGGCTTCGGCCCAAAAATTTTCTTTAGCAATTTCCCATCCCGCACTTGCACCCCAGAAGACACCCTTTTTCTGTCCGAGACCTGAGTATTCATCCTGGCGAATATTGCCCTGCACATAATATTTCCTGTTGAAGTTGTATTCAAGTCGTCCGAAAGATGACAACATATAGTTTTCTCCATAACCCATACCCGCCGGATTATTGTTGACCCATCCTGCCTGAATCACATCATAAGCGAGGTCAGATAAGCCCTGGCGGTTAATACCGGCGCTTATAGTTGTACGTCTTCTTTGTTCATTTCCGATTAACACAGTAACATTATGCTTTGCAGCGAAAGTGTAATCAAACTGTGCTGTATTGTCCCACAGCATTGTTTTATACCTGGTGGACCATGCAGAAGCGTAACCATTATAACTATATCCATCGCCAGCAAAAGGATTCCAGAACAAATCGTTGTCAACAAGTAAATAGTCTATACTATATAAGCTTTTTAAAGTTACCCATTTAACCGGCTTCACTTGTATATATGCACTGGATTGAATGTGGTTCATCTCACTGTTAGAACGGTTCAGGTCTAAAGCCGGAACCGGGTTGAAATAAGATAAACTTGCTATACCAGTTATATTCGAACTTCCTATAGCAGATCCGTTGAGATTGTAACTGCCATCGTTATTGTAAGGGGAAATTATTGGAGGCAGCACAATTGCCAAACGACCTAAACCTGCTGTATTAAATGCTTCACCACTTAAGGAACCGGATGATGTGGCAGCAGTATTTTTTTCATTGGAATAAGCCGCTTTAATTCCAACACTCAGGTAGTTGTTTACCTTAGTATCTCCATTAAACAATACATTTAAACGTTCGAAATTATTTTTCTTGATAATTCCTTCCTGAGCAGTATAACCGGATGAAAAATAATAGGTGGATGCATCATTCCCTCCGGAAATACTTACCGAATGACTGTGAGAGAATCCCTGGCGATAAATATAATCACGCCATCTTGTGTCAACAGGCTTACCATCAGGACCGTTGATACTATTATAACTTACTGTAGTTGGTGACAAACCGAGTGCAGTTGCATCCGCATTATAATTTGCAACTGCGGTGCTCTTAAATATAAGGTATTCAGGGGCAGTCAAAACACCTGGCAAACGGGTGACCTGGTTGAGTCCAACCCAGCCGTCATAGTTAACTTTAGCTTTTCCAGGTTTTCCTTTTTTTGTGGTTATGAAGACTACACCATTGGCAGCGCTGCTACCATAAATTGCAGTTGCAGCAGCATCTTTTGCAATGTCAATACTCTCAATATCATTGACATTAATGCTTGCTAAAGCATTTCCACCTGCATTAGTTCCGCTGTAGTCCCCTGCATAAGTAGGTACACCATCAACAACTATCAATGGATAAGAACTCAATGAAATTGAGTTTGTACCCCGAATTCTAAAAATAGGTGGAGAATTCAAAACGCTATTAGTCATAGTAATCTGCACGCCAGGGGCACGTCCTGCCAATGCCTGATCAAAACTTTGGACAGGTTTTTCTGATATCTCACTTCCCTTTACTGATGAAATATTACCAGTGACTTCTTTTTTTCTTTGGGTGCCATAACCAACAACAACTACTTCAGACAAGGTTTTATCTTCTGGTTGCAGGCTCGCATTTAATGTTGTTTCTTTTCCAAGAGGCATCTCAATCGTGGTCATATTGACCGAAGAAAAAATCAATGCTTTGGCGTTGGCAGGAACAGTGATGGAATAAGTGCCATCGGGTTTGGTGGCTGTTCCTGTTGTAGTACCTTTTACCAGCACCGAGGCATTGGGAAGCGGATTTCCCTTGTCATCCGTCACTTTTCCGGTGACGACTCGTTGTGCCCACACTTGCACTGTTAGGCACACCATCCCCATAAGGAGAAAGAGCAATTTTCTCATGTGTTTAAGTTTTTAGTGATAAAAAAAATGTTTCAAAAGGTGGGATTATCAAAAACTGCGGATTACAATATTATTAAAAACCGCGAATGCTATTAAAATATATTTAGATAATTTTTTTAATTAAATCTTGCAGGATATTTAGTGTGTATTGTAGTGATCATCGGGCCGGTCAGTTAAATATAAAACTTCATTTTTTAAAGGACAAGTGTCCAATTTATTTTGCTGCATTAATTGATGCAGATTTTTTCCCGATAAAACTACCCAAACTTATCAGCAATGCGGGTAATAAGATAAGATTGGTCAATGTAGCGGTGACGAGGGTCAACGAGGTAAGCCAACCGAGAGCCTGTGTGCCGCCAAAGCCACTAAAACAGAATATGATAAACCCGGCGATCAGAACGAATGAAGTATAAATGATGCTGATGCCGGTGCTATGTATGGTGGCGATCACCGTTTGTTTCATGTTGTGACCATGATGCGGCAACTCCTGTTTGTAATTTACAAGGAAACGAATCGTTACATCAATAGCAATACCCAATGCTACACTGAAGACCAAAACAGTTGATGGCTTAAGGCGAATACCTACCCAACCCATCACCCCGGCAGTGATGACCAAAGGAATGATATTGGGAATAAGCGAACAGATCAATATCCTGAAAGACCGGAAGAGGTACAGCATGCACAGAGCGATCAAGAGGAATGCCCAGAAGATACTTCCTTTTAATCCATTAATAATATAGCTGCTTCCTGTAAGAAAAGTGACACTGGTACCGGTCAAAGTGACCTGGTATTTTGATGTATCTGCACCAAACAACTGATCAGCTTTTTTATTTATGGTATCAAGAATAAATGGTAAACGCCGGCTACCAATATCAGCCATACTTACACTGATACGTGCCTCTTGTTTGCTGCTGTCCATAAAACTGGTTACCAGCTTTGCTAACGAATTTTTGCTTTCGGAAGAATCTCCATGAAAATTCAGGTATTGTTGCAATGCGGGAAGATCATAAGAGGAAGGCATGGAGTAATGAGCACTATCGCCATCAAAGAAAGCCTGTTTGGCAAACTTTAATCCTTCGATAATGCTTAACGGTTTCGCTATTTCCGGAATAGAAGCAATGAACTCAGACAAAGAATCGATTTTATTTAGATTGTTCAGGTTGCGGGAGACGCCATATTTTCTTTTCGTGTCTACCACAATTTCCAAAGGCATCACGCCTTTAAAGTTTTTTTCAAAAAATTTCAGATCGGTATATAGCTTATCTGATTTAGGAATATCATCAAGCATGAATCCTTCTGTTTTTAACCGCAACATTCCAACAACACCTGCTGCTACAATGCAGGTGGTGATGATATAAATAATCTTACGATGATTCAGCGACCAACGTTCCAACCGGCCCAGCAAGCGATTCAACCAGGGGTTGTCGAGATATTTAATGTGCCGTGATTTTGGTTTAGGGAAAAAACTAAGAATGGACGGGATCAGGATCAATGAAATAAAAAACAAGGCCATGATATTAATTCCCGCTACTACTCCGAATTCTTTTAATACCTGGCTTCGTGTCAATGCAAATACGGCAAAGCCGATAGCTGCAGACAGATTGCAGAACAATGTGACAATGCCCATTCGTTCTACCATTGCCACCAATGCTTTTTTCTTATCCCCGGTGTCATTGTATGCGGTATGGAACTTATTCAGAAAGTAAATGCAATTAGGTATTCCGATCACTACTACTAATGGAGGAATTAATGCTGTAAGCAACGTGATCTTGTAACCCAGTAATTGCATAGTGCCAAGACTCCAAAGGACTCCGATGATCATGACAGACAATGATAGCAGCATGGACCCTATTGACCGGAAAAATAAAAGCAATATCACTGCGGATAAGATCACAGAAACCATCAGGAACCATCGCATTTCATTAGCGATACGGGTAGAAAGTTCTGTACGGATAAATGGCAAACCGCTTAGATGCACATCAATATTATTTGAAGTACCGAATGCATTAGCAAAACGTACGATCCCTCCAACTACCGCATTTCTTTTTTCAGAATTAATAACATTTTTATTGATGCGGATGCCCATCATCCAGACATTAGTTTCGGGATTGTACAACCGGTCTTTATAAAAAGGCAAATTCAGAAAGACTTTTTTGCTGCTGTCAATTTCTGCCTGTGTGAGTGACCTTGCAGGAAAAATAGTATCTGCTCTTAGCTTTTCCTCATCGGCCATTTTTACAAGATTTATTGAGGATGGCACGGATATTACGTCTTCCACACCATTCAGTTTTTTCAGGTTGCGGTAGAGCGTGGCATAAGCATTGAAAATATTTTGTTCAAAAAAACTATCTGTTTGAATACCTATTACGAGGAGATTACCATCTTCTCCGAATTTCTTTTTAAATTCTTCATAGGCTTTATATTTAGGGTGATCTACCGGGATGGCTCTTGATAATTCATAGCTCAACTCTACCTTACTTCCTTCGTAAGCCATGAATGCTGTAATACCAGTCAATATGAATAATAAGAAAAACCTGTACTTGAGTATGAACTGTCCAAGATTTCGCCACATGATTACTCCATTTTTGTCATTGCAGAATCGCAAAGAAACGGAAAAAATGGGCAACGGTCTATTTGACTGATTATGATAAATTTGAGCTGTGAAATATTGGATCATTATCGTATTTGTATTGCTATTCAAAATTGCAAATACGCAACTGCAACCCATCGGCGAATGGAGAGAACATTTGCCCTATAACAGTGCTATTGATGTAACAGCAGATGATAATACCATTTACTGCGCAACTCCCTACAGCCTGTTTTCGGTAGATACGAGAGATAATTCTATTGATCGAATGAGCAAGGTATCGGGGCTTAGTGAAACCGGCATCAGCGCAATTCAGTATGATGCTGTCAATAAAAAACTTTTTATCGCTTACAGCAACAGTAATATTGATATTATTTACCGGAATGATATTTATAATGTTCCCGATATAAAAAGAGATAATGTGATCGGGGATAAAACCATTTACCGCATTTATGTTTTAGGTAATAATTATTATCTCTCCACCGGCCTGGGTGTTATTGTTATTGACGGCGATAAATATGAAGTGAAGGATTCCTGGTTTATTGGCAATAACGGCAACCAGGTAAAAGTGAATGCAGTTACCAGCGATGCCCATTTTTTTTATGCCGCTACAGATGAGGGATTGAAGCAAGCGCCGCTTAATTCAAACAGTCTTTCTAATTATACTAGCTGGCAATTGATAAGTGGAATGAATGGTTTGTCCGCAGGAATTTGTAAAAATGTTATGAACCTCAGCGGGAAAATTATAGCGGAAGAAAATGATTCGCTTTTTGTATTGAATGGAAATGCCTGGTCCTTATTCTATGCCGATGGCGAACCTATTGTCAACAGTAATGCTTCAGGAAATAAATTATTGCTTTGTCAACGTTTTCCTAATGGAAGCAGTAAGGTGACTGTATTAAATTCCGATGGAACTATCGCCCAAACACTGGCACAACCTACGGTTATTTCTTTTCCAAAGAAGGCAATTTTATTTCAAAACGATCCATGGATCGCTGATCAGTTTGGTGGACTGTCGCATTTCACTGCATCTTCATTTGAACAATACAAACCCAATTCACCAGAAGCGACAGCGAGCGGAGAGTTGGCTGTGTACAATAATATTTTTTACGCTACTGCCGGTGAAGTAAATGATTCATGGAATTATCAATACAACGGGAACGGTGTTTATATTTTCAAAGAAGGGGAATGGACCAACATTAATCGCTTTCATTATCAGCAGCTCGATTCCATGCTTGACTTTATTACTGTTGCAGTTGACCCAAGAGATGAAACTGTGTGGGCGGGTTCTTACGGCGGAGGTTTATTGCATATAAAAAGTGATCAAACTTTTGAGATATTCAAACAAAATGCTCCAATTGGAGCTGCTATTGGCGACCCGACAAGTTATCGTATTTCAGGATTGGCATTTGATACTGATAATAATCTTTGGATCTCAAATTTTGGCGCAGCACAACCGTTGTTAGTAAGAAAGAATGACGGCAGCTGGAAAAATTTTTCAACTCCTTTTCTTTTAAATCAGAATTCGCTCTCTCAGATCATCGTGGATGATAATAATTATAAATGGATCGTTTCTCCAACCGGTGGTAATGGTTTGATCTGTTACGATCACGGATCTTCTATTGATAACACTAATGATGACAGATGGAAATTGTACAGTTCAGGTACTGGTAGTGGAAATTTGCCTTCCAATAATGTGCTCTGTATCGCCAAAGATAAAAATGGTTTTATCTGGGTAGGAACGTCCAACGGAATTGCAGTGATACAATGTCCGCAGGATGTTTTCAGCCCTTCTGCTTGCGATGCTCTGTGGCCGGTGGTGCAGGAGGGGAATTTTGCAGGTTATTTATTCCAGGGACAAGAAGTTCGAAGTATTGCAGTGGATGGAGCGGACCGAAAATGGGTGGCGACAAAAAATGGAGTATTTCTTATTAGTCCGGATGGAGAACAAGTGATCTACAATTTCACAGAAGATAATAGTCCCTTATTAAGCAGCGATGTGAAAAAGATTGCCATCGATGGGAAAACCGGCGAAGTGTATTTTGCTACATTTAAGGGAATTTGTTCTTTCAGAAGTACTGCTACAGAAGGTGGAGAAACAAATTCGGATGTATTGATTTTTCCAAATCCTGTTCCGCCGGATTATTCGGGAACTATCGGCATCCGTGGATTGGTAAATAATGCTATTGTAAAAATTACTGAATTAAATGGGAGATTGGTATATCAAACAAGAGCATTAGGCGGCCAGGCTGTCTGGGATGGCCGTGATTATAAAGGAAGAAAAATTTCCAGCGGCATTTATCTTGTTTTAATAAGTAATGATGGAAGAACAGAAAAGAAAGCTGCCAAAATAATTTTTATCAGTAAATGATTTCCGGTTGGCCGGTCAATTAAATAAAACAAGAGGGATCGTTTTGCGATCGGTAAAATATGGTGAGACCAGTTTGGTGGTCACCATTTTTACCGAACTATTTGGTGTGCAATCATACCTGGTCAATGGTGTACGAACTGCAACAAAGAAAGGAAGCGGGAAAGCAAGCCTGTTTCAACCAACTGCCATTTTGGATCTTGTGGTGTATCACAATGAATTGAAAAACCTGAATCGCATCAAAGAATTCAAGTGGTTGCATCTCTATCAACATATTTTTTCAGATGTCAGAAAAAATGCCGTGGCGTTGTTCATGGTGGAGTTATTGACCAAATGCCTTAAGCAGCCAGAAAGTAATCCTGATCTTTTTCATTTTGCGGAAGATGCTTTTCTTCGTCTTGATCAGTCAGGCGATTCGGTTACTGCAAATTTTCCTTTGTTCTTTGCGATACAGCTTCCTGTGTTTTTCGGTTTTCGTATTACAGATAATTACTCAGATAAAAATTCTTTTTTAGATCTGCAGGAGGGAAAATTTGAATCGCAACAACCGATGCATCCGCATTTTTTAGATGGAAAACAAGCAGAGGTCACTTCGCACTTATTAAAAGTCATGCAGCCCGAAGAATTAGAAACGATCAGGCTCAACCATGAATTTCGACGCAGTCTTTTATTTGCTTATGAAAACTATTACGCTTTGCATTTGCAGGATTTCGGGACAATGAAAACCTTGCCGGTGTTGAGAGAAATATTAAGCTAATTTTTTTGAAGTACTGAAATCGTTGTTTATTAATGTAACACCCGGCTTCTTTCCTTTTTCAAAACTTCCCAACCCGATAGCTATCGGGTCATCATCCCAGCGTAAGGCTTTGGCGCCATTGATGGTGGCAAATTGTAAAATCGTCTTTGCTGCTTCAACGTATGCCATACTTTGAAAGTATGGCATACGTGATAACGATTCCATTTCATTGGCAATATTCAATTGCCAGTTGCTGCTGTAGCTATCCGTTCCCAAAACAATAGTGCAATTATTTTTCATCAGCATTTCTATCGGCGGCACTTTATTCTCAATGTACAGGTTGGCGTTTACACATAAACAATAGATCAGTTTCAATCCATTTGTTGCAGCAAATTCATTTGCCCATTGCACATCCTCTTCGGGCATGAACGTGTTGTGTACCAAAAAAATGGTTTGCCCATTATTGAAATATGGGAGTACGGAGCGAATACTGCTTTTACCGGTAATTGGAAAGGGTGAGCTGTTAATTCCAAATATTTTGAACAATTTCAGATACTCACCGCCACCGGTTTTATACAATTCATCCTCAGCAGGATGTTCCTGGTTATGTATAGAGATGATCTGACCTTTTGTTAGTTGATTGATCAGTTGAAATGTTTTTGGACTGATAGAATAAGGTGCATGAGGAACCAGCGATGTGCGATCTTGATTCTCAAAAGCCTGAGCCACTTTCAAGAAATGATCAATATTTTCATCCGCTTTTTCATCCGTAAATCCCAGCACTTCTACAAAATTTTGCCAACGGATCTTGCTTTTGCTTTTTACGTAAGCCGTATCGGAAGTGTTTCCAATATCTCCGACAGCGACAATACCGTTATCATACATTTCTTTTTCTGCTTTAAGAATTTCCTCCTGAATGATCTCTTGTGAAAAACCTCTTTTAGTTACAACTGAACAAAGAAATTCGATAAGCCCTGTGTGTGGCGGGATCACATTTTTCAAATGGCTTAACTCTAAATGACAGTGGCAATTGATCAAACCGGGAGAAAGAATACCCTGGTATAACTCAATGTCATTTCCGGCATCTGCAACGGAAACAATATTTTCTATTACGCCATTTTCATCAGTGATCAAGACATGCTGATCATCCAATAAACGATATCCATCAAAAAGATGATCAGCTTTGAATTTCCGATAACTCATTTTGTAAAATTAGAAATCGGATACCATTAATAATTCACGGATCATGAATATTTGCTGCTCATTAGGGTGTTGGGATTCAAATTGCTAATTTTGCCGCCCTGAGTAAATATTATGATCGATAAGTTAGAAGCAATAAAGGCAAAATTCGAACAGCTGGGCGTGGCACTTACGAACCCGGAGATCGTTAGTAATAACAAGAAATTCGCCGAAGCCAGTAAAGAATACAGGAGTTTGGAGAAGATTGTCACGGCGTATACAGACTATAAAAAGATACTCGATGACCTGGAGTTTTACAAAGAAGCGTTGAATGGAGACGATGAAGAGTTGCGTGAACTGGCAAAATCAGAAATGCCCGAACTGGAAGAACGGAAGGGGAAAACGGAATCTCATATCCGGCAATTGCTGATACCGAAAGATCCGCAGGATGAAAAGAATGCCATTATTGAGATCCGTGCCGGCACGGGAGGCGATGAAGCCAGCCTTTTTGCGGGTGACCTGCTTCGGATGTATATCCGCTATTGTGAAAAAAGAGGATGGAAGACAGCGATCCTCAGTGAAAATGAAGGAACTGTTGGCGGTTATAAAGAAGTACAATTGGAAGTTACCGGTGATGATGTGTATGGCACATTGAAGTTTGAAAGTGGAGTACACCGGGTACAGAGGGTTCCCGAAACAGAAGCATCTGGCCGGGTTCATACCTCTGCGGCCACAGTAGCCGTGATGCCGGAAGCGGAAGAAGTGGATTTTGAATTAAGAGAAAGCGATGTAAAAATGGAAACGGCAAGAAGCGGCGGGGCAGGAGGCCAGAATGTAAATAAGGTAGAAACAAAAGTGTTGCTGACACATATCCCTACCGGTACCGTTGTAGTATGTCAAACTGAGCGAACACAATTGGGGAATAGGGAAAAAGCCATGCAGATGCTTCGCACTAAATTATATGAAGAGCAGGTCAGAAAACAGGAAGACGAAATTGCCCGTCATCGCAAGAGCCTGGTGAGTACCGGTGACCGAAGTGCCAAGATCAGAACCTACAATTTTCCTCAAGGCCGGGTGACCGATCACAGGATAGGACTCACATTATATAATCTTCAGGACATTCTGGATGGAAGTATTCAGGAATTGCTTGATGCTCTGCAGTTTGCCGAAAATTCAGAAAAGCTGGCACGACAAAACTGATTGCTTTCTTCACTGCACTTTTTTTTCTAATCTTTTCTTAATAACTATTTAACTATTTCGCAGCAGGAATTTCTCAAAGTTGTGCGTCTTATATTCAGAACATTGAGAAATTTAAAGCGATGTAGTTCTTTGTCACTTATCTGTAAAAAGTTGTTCACTGAAAGTTGTTGGATGAAGATCGGGTCCGATTTTCAACGGATTTGCAACTGACTGATTCGGAGAAGTAAAGTAAAATGGGAAAGAATTTTTACGAACATCTGTACGGGTGGAATTACTAAAATCGACCTTTTAAACTTTCATTAACAGCGGCCATCATAATATCGGCAGTAAATTTGCGTTATAAAATTATAGTTCTTCTTATAAAAGCAGTCAATTTTCTCATAAGCAGTTAGTTTTGGTTGCGACCCCTGTTTCCACAGGGGTCTATTTTTTTATAAAACGCCAGCTACTAAAGAAAAATCCCACGAAAGCTCCTACAGAGTCTGCAATCATATCAGTAATATCAAAAGAACGTCCCGGAATAAAATTGCGTTGAACAAATTCCATCAGGATCCCATAAGCGATCGCAGCGATAGTGATCTGTAAAAAAAATGTTTTCAAACGGGGCGAGTTCTCATTTTTTTTCGATAAAGCCCAACACCATAAAAAAACGAGGAGTGCGAACATTCCAATATGCACCCATTTATCAAAGTAGATTTGATCCAGCCAGTTTTCCTGCGGCAGGTCCGACCCGGGCAAAGTCAGCAGCACTACTGTAGTAATGAACCAGAGTGTTGCAAGCAATAATGAAACAGTTGTTTTGCGCAAACGATATTTTTTTGCAATGATAAGCGGAAGTTTCATTTTCAAAAATTTTATCTGCCACGAGTAATAAAAAAAAGGACCTCATAAAGAGGTCCCGATATAACCAACTATAGAACCAAAACTACTATAGCAATGGTAGTGTACATTGATATACGACAAGAATAAAATCTCAGATTGAAATAAGGGCTTGTTTAAGGATTACCTTTTACATACACTGCGCCGTGAGGAATGGGCCCGTTGCCTCTTTTTTCAAGTGTGATGGCAAATGCCTGTGCAGTTTGCGCATTTTTCATGCGGTATAATTGTAATGGCTTTTCGGAAAGATCCAGCAATCCCATATCTACCGGCTTTCCATCAATGAAAGCCCAAAGCTGATATTGTTTATCGTTTGCAGGTTTGGGAAGATTATTGACCAGTAAATAGACATCATGAGATGCAGTATCCCAGTAAACAGTAGCAAATGATTGTGGAGAGATCGTGGTGCCGTCCATTCTCGCCATCTTGATCGCAGGATTACCTTGCAACACTTTGATGTCCTGTTCCAATTTGGCTAACGTTTCACCGGAGTCATTTAATTTTTTAGTAAGTTCTTTATTCTTTTCCTGTAAGGAATAATTCCAGTACAAACTACAGGCTAATAAAACAAGGCAGGCGGCCACGGCATATTTCAGCCAGTTCATTTTTCTTACGGGAGCTACGGTTCTTGATTCATCTTCGCTGCTGCCTATGGCATCGAATAATTTTTGTTTTAAACCTTCAGGAGCGGGTATGGCATTTTCCCTGACTTGTTTTTCGATAGAAATCTCAAAAGCCGTTCGGGCATGCAATACTTCAGGATATTGAGTGCATATCTTTTCGAACTCGCTTCTCTCTTCTGTTGAAGCCAGCCCGAGCACATAGCTCTCAATTATTCCGCTTGATATGTATTCCTGAATGTTCATTTAATCTAACATATTTCTTAATTG
>DASZPW010000133.1:0-5069 GCA_035550155.1 Chitinophagaceae bacterium
CCCCTGCTGAAAAAAGAAGGCATTGTGGTCCTCGTGCTCTTACCTAAATTTTGTCTCTGGGAATTTTTGCTGTTATTCAAAGGAAAATTCAAAACAGCATTCAGAAGATTTTTTAGCAGTAAAGGAAAAAAAGCGCATATAGAAGGTAAATATTTCAAATGCTGGTATCATAATCCTTCTTTTGTCATTCATCATCTGAAAAAAGATTTTGAATTATTAAATCTTGAAGGTCTTTGTACCCTTGTGCCGCCATCTTATATTGAGAATTTCGCAACAAAATATCCCCGGGCATTTCAGTTCCTAAAATCAAAGGAAGACAAATGGAAGCATAAATGGCCCTGGAGATCAATCGGTGATTATTATATTATTTCACTGCGTAAGACCGGGTAGCTGTCTTCGAAGAAACGCCTTCCAGTTTCTGAAAAATCCCGCTCAAATTATTATTGTACCGGCACAGCACTTGTTGCTGAAAACTTCCGGGATGTGCTCTTGAAAAATGCTTTCCGGCATCCATCCCCATCAATAACCCTTTTTTATTCTTCCTGAGTAATTCTTTTTTTCTGTTCCATCTTTTAGCAGTGACCTTCATCAGCCAGGTATCCAGTTGTTCTCCTGTTTTATTATCAAATAAAAACTCCAGTATTGTTTTAAAAACACCTTTCCTAATTTTCTCAGGTTTGTTGGAACCCGAAAAGTATAGAGGATAAAAATCAAAGACCCATTCATTGGCTTTAATAAAATTGCAGAGCGTCTCTTCCCCATACAGTTGCAAAGCCGTAATAACTTCCGTGGCAGTATAAATATTTTTTTCCTGTATTTCCAGGGCAGTCTCATCCAGATAATAGTTCATACAAAACCAATGTTGCTTTCCTGCGAGATAAGTCAGTTTTTTAAAAAGATGCATAAATGTCCTGGCAATCCAAAGGCGATTTGTTTTAGTAATAATAAAAAAATCAATATCGGATCGTTCATCAGCATAGTTCTTGGAAAGAGAGCCCGATACAGCCACTCCTCTTACATAGGGAAAACGGGAAAGAAAGGCTGCCAGTCTTTTCGCAATACAAATTTGTTTTATCGCCAGTTCATTTCCTTTTTTTCTTCGTTGAGCCAATGAGATGTTATCCGACAAGGAATAATATTCTCCTAAAGAAAAAATTATTTTTTCATTGACAAGAAATTGAAAACTTTCTTCAATCTGGTTGGGAGCATATGCTGCATCAAGGAATACAATAATTTCATCCCGGGTGAGCGGGTAACTGAAAATATCAAAATAAGCCAGGACTTTCAATATGGAATGAGATGCAGAATGCAAGAGAAATTGATTGAATTGTTATCTGCTATTAAATCGGGGGAATTTGCCGGGAAGTTGCTTAATTTTCAATGGTAAAAGCCGCCTCATAGCTGCTTTCATCCGTCGGGAGGACGAATTCGAACCTGCGATCCTGTGTCCCCAAACCATTTATTCTACCGGGCTGATCTTCCTCCCGAATTTTCAACTAATGCAGATCACATTCGCTGAAGCTTTTGTAATTAAAAACGGTGAGAGAGGGATTCGATCCGCCACCGGCGGAACATCTTTAAGGTCGTAATAAAAGTGTAACAAAAAAAGACTACCCTTTTGAAGTAATCTTTTTCTGCGGTGAGGGAGGGATTCGAACCCTCGGTACAACTTTAAGGTCGTACGACGGTTTAGCAAACCGTTGATTTCAGCCACTCATCCACCTCACCTTGCTGAAATACTTATAAACTGTGTCGGGAGGACAGGATTCGAACCTGCGACCCCGTGGTCCCAAACCACGTATTCTACCGGGCTGAACTACCTCCCGAATTCCATCCTGAAATATCATTTTCAGGGGTTGCAAAAATAGCCTTTAACTGTCAAGCATCCAAAGAAAAAACCCGGTTCATTGGAACCGGGCAATTCAATAATTCCTTCTTTTATTACATAGCGGCTAATTGCACTTTTTGCTGCAACTCCAGGACATTTTCACGAAACACGCTATCTGTATCCATCAAATCCTTTACAGTCTGGCAGGAATGTATGACCGTGGTATGATCCCTTCCGCCAAAATGTTCGCCGATTGTTTTCAGAGAATTTTTTGTAAACGCCTTGGCAAGGTACATTGTGATCTGCCTGGCCTGCACGATCTCTCTTTTTCGTGTCTTTTGCAACAATTTATCGTATGAGACATCAAAATATTCGCAAACCATTTTCTGGATGGTTTCGATAGTGATTTCTTTGCTGGATGATTTTACAAAATTGCGTAACACTTTTTTGGCGAGATCCAAATCAATCTCTCTCCTGTTAAGCGAAGATTGTGCCAACAGCGAGATCAATGTGCCTTCCAGTTCCCGAACATTGCTATTAATATTATAAGCTATATATTTCACCACCTCTTTCGGCATTTCCAAACCGTCGTTTTTCATCTTTCTTTCCAGGATGTCAATACGGGTTTCGTAATCAGGAATCTGTAAGTCAGCACTCAAACCCCAGCGGAAACGGCTTAGCAATCTTTCCTGCACACCTTCAAGATCTTTTGGCGGTTTGTCAGAGGTCAATATCAGTTGTTTACCTGATTGATGAAGATGATTGAAAATAGCAAAGAAAGCATCCTGGGATTTTTCAGCCTTATTAAAAAACTGAACATCATCAAGGATCAGCACATCGATCAGTTGATAAAAATGAATGAAATCATTGATCGCATTGTTGCGGCTGTGATCCATGAACTGGTTGATGAATTTCTCGGAGCTTACGTATAAAACAACTTTATTAGGATGTAATCTTTTAACTTCATTCCCGATTGCCTGCGCCAAATGAGTTTTGCCCAACCCTACACCACCATAAATAACCAGGGGGTTAAAGGAATTAGCTCCGGGTTTTTCAGCAACTGCTTTGCCGGCACGACGAGCGACCCGGTTACAATCACCTTCTATAAATGCATCAAATGTATAAATGGGATTCAGCTGCGGATCAATCTGCATCTTTTTCAATCCCGGAATAACAAACGGATTTTTTACGGGATTTGATATGACTAATGGAAAATCCATTTCGTTGTTAGAATAAGTCTTAAAACCCTGGCCACTGACCTCCATGGTTAGCGGCTTGCTTTTATTATTGCCACTGTCTACCATGATGCGATATTCGAGCCGTGCATCTTTGCCCAATTCTCTCTTCAAGGTCTTCGCTAATAAATTTACGTAATGTTCTTCCAAATATTCGAAAAAAAACTGGCTGGGAACCTGGATGACGAGAACATTGTTTTTTAATGAAACCGGCTGTATCGGTTCGAACCAGGTTTTGTAATGCTGCCACTCAACAATATCTTTGATGATCTTCAAACAATTGGTCCAAACTTTTTCAGCGTTTTTCTCCATCAGTCTGTAGCAGTTTATCGAACAGGTTATCTATAGTGATTGAAATGGTGTCCAAATAAATCGTTCCACAATATCATTAAAAAAGTTGGACAGGAAGGCGAATATCTACAATTCTTTGATAAAAAAAAATTTTTATTCAGTTGTTTTTTGTGTAACTGTATGAGGGCGGGGTTTTGCCGTTTTTTTGACCCTAAAATTTGGAAAATTCATTGTACTGTATTATTGAAATGATGTATATTCAGGCTACCGGTAAAAAACGGATCGTACTAATGGATTTATCGGGATGTCATAATTGATAGCTCATTCAAATCAAATATTTTTTTAAATGAAGAACTTATTCTTTTTTAAAGGAAATAATTTTATAGTTTTTATCAAAAAAAAATTGTGATAAAATAAATCAAACAAAGAAATTTTTTCCAAAAATATTTTAGCAACATCTTTGTCATCATTTCAGGATAAAAACCTGACACATGCAAAAAATAATTTCATTAAAACTGCTTCCATCAGAAGCTGCAGATAATGCGATCATAAAAAATCATATTGCACAATCAATCGCTGAAAAAAAATCTGCAATTTCAGGTTTTACAATTCTCAAGCATTCGATTGATGCTAGAAGCCGCCAGGTTTGGATCAATCTATCCGTACAGGCATTCATTGATGAGCCATTTCAATCAAGAAAGCTGCAGCAATTTGATTTCCGTGATGTAAAAAATTCAACTCAAAAAGTGATCATTGTCGGTGCCGGACCTGCAGGTTTATTTGCTGCTCTAAAGCTATTAGAATCAGGCATTAAGCCCATTATCCTGGAAAGAGGAAAGGACGTAAAAGCCCGGAGAAGAGACCTTGCTGTTTTAAACAAACAGGGCATTGTAAACCCTGAAAGCAATTATTGTTTTGGAGAAGGCGGAGCGGGTACTTACAGTGATGGAAAACTTTATACCCGCAGCTCAAAAAGAGGCGATGTAAATCGTATCCTGAATCTTTTTGTTCATTTCGGCGCTGATGAAAATATTTTATTTGAATCGCATCCGCATATTGGGACTAATAAGCTGCCCAACATCATTACTTCAATCAGAAAAAAAATAATTGACTGCGGTGGAGAAATTCATTTTGAAAAAAAAGTGTCGGACTTTATCATAAAAAAAGAAAAAATAGTTGGAGTAAAAACAAATGATGCTATTGTTGATGGTGATGCAGTAATACTTGCAACAGGACATTCCGCCAGGGATATTTTTCAATTACTTTATTCCAAAAAAATTCAAATCGAATTCAAACCTTTTGCTTTGGGTGTTCGGGTGGAACATCCGCAATCCCTTATTGATTCTGCTCAATATCATTGCAAGATCCGTGGAGCATTTCTTCCTCCTGCTTCTTATAGCCTTGTAGAACAGGTAGAGGGCAAAGGCGTATTTTCTTTTTGCATGTGTCCCGGGGGCATTATTGCTCCTGCTGCCACCGCTCCGGGAGAGATCGTTGTGAATGGTTGGTCGCCATCTAAAAGAAACAATCCATTTGCCAATAGCGGTATCGTGGTTTCAGTGGAAGAAAAAGATATAACAACATTTAAAAATTATGGGCCACTATCCGGAATGTTCTTTCAACAGGAAGTAGAGCAAAAAGCATTTCTCATGGGCGGCGGAAATGTGGTAGCTCCTGCACAACGGCTTATTGATTTTACTGAAAATAAAATCTCT
>DASZPW010000134.1:0-3145 GCA_035550155.1 Chitinophagaceae bacterium
CAACAATACTGCAACCGGATTTTTATGAGTATGAAAAAAATGTTTCATGAAATTATTGTTGAACGATTTTAACTTTTGCCGTATCAGGCAAACCATAATTACCGGTCACTACTATTTTATCATTGGGAGAAAATGGCGGAGAAAGGATCTCTACTTTATCACTTGTTTCAATTCCTTTAGTGACGGGTACTTTCACCGCAGTGCTGCTATCAATCATTTTCATCACCCAAAATTCAGATTGAGTTTCATCAGTGAGCAGTGCAGATTTGGGAAGTGAGGCAGTATTATTTTTTTCTGATTTAACTACTTTCACTTTTGCAATAAGATTTTCCGGCAGAAAATGCGGCGCATTTACTTTTAGAATTATCTTTTGCGTTTGTGATGCCGGATCCATGCCCGGCATAGTTCCGCTTATAATACCATTTAATTTTTCACCATCCGGCAAAATCATTTCCAACGATTTTTTATTCATCACATACGACCTTAATTCATAAGGCATATCCAATAAGAAAACAAAACTTCGGGTGTCGGTGATCACTGCTAACGGTTCTCCTTCCTGCACATAATCTCCTGCCTGGTGATTGATCTGTGAAATAAATCCACTGGCAACAGCAGGTATTTTGTTGATGCCGGTAAATTTTAATGTTGAATCCAGGATAGAAATAGTATTGCCAATGCTTTCTGCTTCTTTGGTTTTTATGGTGTACAAAATTTCTCCTTTGGTAACGGGCTGGTTCAATTGCACATTAGCCGTCTGAAGATAGCCGGTGATATTTGCTTTCACATCCCATTTTTGAAGAAAGGTTGAAGTGGCATTCAATTCCACATAATCCTCCATCGGTTCATGGCTGACAGTTGTGACGGTAACAGGTGTTTGCACTTCCGTTTTTTCTTCTTCATCGTTTTGTACTTCTTTGCTTTTACAGCAAAGAAGAAAAAGAAGGAGGATATAGAAAATACTTTTTTTCATGCAATTAAAATTTATCTGTTCCAGTAATTGATCTGGTTGATGATCTGCAACCGGTTAATATTGTTTTGTGTGACCAGGTTTTTTGCATTCAGGTAATTATTTAATGCCAGTATATAATCTGCGATCTTCACTTCACCCGTTTCGAGTAATTTTTCGTTCACTTTGATCAGGCTTTCCGAATATCTCAATTCATCATTGATGTCATTGATCAATCCGTCTGTTGCTTTCAGTTGTTGTGTTAACTGTGCGATCTGCTGATTGTATTGGCTGGTAAAGAAAGATTGATAATTCTGCCGGGTTCTTTCAGCAATGGCGATCTTGCTGTATTGTATTTTCCGTTGTTTGCCATCATAGATCGGCACAACAGCGCTGATGCCAAAACTGGTTCCGAAATTATTATAAGCCCGGTATGCTAATGAAGAATTAAATCCTGCATCAGCAAATACATTGAACTTGGGTTTATAATTCATATCCACCATTGTTTTGTTGTTCACCAGTTTCAGGCTATCAATCCCGAATTGCTTAAAGAAAATGGAATTTTCAATTCCGGGAAGATTGCTGAGTTGCAAGCCGGGATCTTTTAATTCTACAGCGGCTGTGTCAGAGATGCCGCAGAGATAATTCAGCGATGCAAAATCATTTTGAAATTGGATGCTTTGCTGTTTGATCAGTAACCGTTGTTGCTGAAGAGTGACCAGAAAAGCAAGGTAATCCACCTGACGATATACATTTTGTTCAGTCAGTTTTTTCAATAAGATCTCTTCTTTTGCCAAAAAAGAATCAATACTTCTTGCAAAATTCAACTGCAACAGATCGCCGTATGTTGTAATATACTGGGTCGTTATTGTCCTTCGGAGATCCTGTTCAGAAATGCTGGATGCATTGCTGATAGATTGATGTTGCAACCGCAAGCTTTCGAATTGCGCTTCCAGGTTTTTTTTATTTGGTATTGACTTGTTGACACCCACCAGTGTACTAAATGTTCCGCCATTGGTAATGGCTTCATCATATCCAACTCCTTTTATCACCGGAGGATAAGAATTGAAACTGGTTCCTGTGACCTGCGGTTTGTAAGAAGCACGAACCAGCAGGCTATCGGCATAAATGGACTCTGCCTGGTTAGCGTAATCTTTTATCAACGGGCTGTTGGCCACAGCCCGGTTGATAAAATAATCCAGCGTATTGTTTTGCGAAAACGAAGCGGCTGCGACGATCATGAAAAAAAATAGGCTGACAATTTTTTTCATTTCTGATTTTTTATTTCAACGGTCAAATTAATTATTGCCCAACAACCAAAACCTGGAACGTACCGGAGATCATTCTCGGCCTTTGTCTTGGTTGATTGGGATCAGCTGCTTCAAATTCTGCGGTAGGCAAATAGATAAGATGCGTCATCGGATCAACAGCAATAGTTCTTGCACCTCTTTTAGTAGGAGCATTTGCCACCAGGTCATATTTATCAGGCGATGTTTCGTGATATATCGTTAAAATGCCTTCTCCATTGGAGGTAAAAGCATTTTTTGTTTCGGGATCAAAAGCAGCACCGTCACAACCATCGCCGATCGGTAATGTTTGAATGAGTTTGCCATTAGTAGCATCTACCACAGCCATTAATTTATTTCCGCATCCTGCAAACAGGCGATTAGTCTTTGTATCTATCGCCAGGCCTGATGGTTCTTCGGCTGGTTTGATGGACCATGTATTAATTACTTTCATGGTTTTCATATCAATTTCCTGTATCTCACTTTTATCTTCAATATTTACATAAACTTTTCCGCTACCATTTGAAACAGCTGTTTCTGGTTTACCATCTACCGGGATGCTGTCAATTGCTTTATAATTTACCGGATCAATTATTGTCAGGTTTTTCCCACGGCCATTACAGGTAATGATCGTTTTGCTGAAAGGCTCGTACATGATCGCATCAGGGTTTTGACCTGTTGGAATTTGTGTGACGACCTCATTGGTTTTAAGATCAAACACCGTTACATTATTGAGGCGCCCGTTGCTGGTAAAACCTTTCCCATGTTCTTTATCGAATGCAATACCATGCACACCGGTGGTATTTTCAATCACACCAATAGAATCTCCTGTAGTAGCATCCAGGATATTTACCTGCGTACCATGAGAAACATAAAGGCGGTTATTTCCGGGCCCTACTGCGATATAATCCCA
>DASZPW010000135.1:0-1993 GCA_035550155.1 Chitinophagaceae bacterium
CAAAATCATAAATAAACGGGCCGCTTTTATCATTGGTGAAACGGATCCATTGGCCGTCTATTTCTCCACGGAAATTTTTTACAGCGCCAAAATTATCTTTTGCCTCAACAGAAATATTTTTTGAAGTAGTGAAATTAATAGTATCCCCGGTTCCAATATCTTTTATTTCAGGAGGAATAGTATCGATAAAAGCCTGGAACGTTCCAAAGTCTCCGAATTTCGCTGCAAACCAACCCTGGTCCCATTGTGCTTTGCGAACACTGCTCCCCCGGGAATCGTTTCTTCGGATAACAATTTTATTTTTCAACGCTTCCGGAATTTCATGATCAGGTTGTATCCGAACTGTTGCGGCAACATGCAAAGGAATGGAGGCATCATTCAATTGATGCGCTGCAGATACTGCATTGGGTAAAGAAGCATTATTCCTATAATAGATCACTGGCACCGTATCATACAAACTATTTTGTGGCAGCGATAGTTCAAAGTCTGGTTGTTGAAAAACATTGACCTGGTTGGGAACGAATTTTTTCAACGTATCAACCATTGCATTCTTTTCCAAACTATCCACATGCTGGATCATGAAATTCAATTGTGACAGGTGATCGTATGCATCTCTTACTTCAATATGTACCAAATGAAATCCCGTGTCATTCAAATAAAAGATTCCATCTCCGTTAAATTTTTTATAAACTACACCATGATCTCCCGGCATCAAGGATAAATGCTGCAGGTAGGCTCCCCCGTTGTACCGGTATTTGTAATCTATCTGCGCATTCACATACGCCGATTCATCATAGTCGATACTGTCCAAAACAAAACCGATGATGGGTTTGTTGTCAAAAAATATTTTTGCTGAATAAATTCCGTCTTTGCTTCCGGACAGTCTCATCCTGTCGAATGACTCCATGGCAAAACTTATTTTTCTCAACCCGGTTTGAATAACAGAACTACCGGAAGGAACATAACCTTTATTGGTAGTTTTTGTCAATGAAAACAATTGCGGGTCTTGCTGATATACACTCCTGCTGCGATCATAAAGGGCTAACTGAATTATTTCAGGAAAAACTTCATCCTTGATCGGGAATCCAAATAAAAGCGGGTTCAGGCATTTTGCTGTTTTTGTGTCACGGATCTCAAAATGCAGATGCGGCCCCATGGAGTTTCCGGTATTGCCGCTGTATGCGATCAACTCACTTTTAAAAACAGGAAATTGATTTTTGGAAAAATTCAATTCTATTTCCCATGATTGTTTTTTATACTGTTGTTCCGTCACATAATTTTCCAATGCAGGAAAAAAATCATTCAGGTGGCCATACACGGTAGTCATTCCATTGGGATGATGAATAAAAATACTGCGGCCATACCCGAATTTTTCAATTTTTATTTTAGCGATATAGCCGCCGGCAGCAGCATATACCGGGAGGTTTTCTTTTTTTTGAGTGCGAAGATCAAGGCCCATATGCCAGTGATCGGCACGCAGCTCTCCCATATTCGCAGTAAGCTGCATCGGATTGTTTAACGGGTTTCTGAAATAATTTTTTGGATAATCAGGCCTGGATTGAGCGAAAAGAATGCAATGAGAAAAAACAAAGAGGATAATACTGCAGCAATTTCTCATCAAACAAAATTAACTCATCTGAAAGAGTATTCTTTTGCAATATTTATTTTTTTGTATCTTTTAAAAATGTTTAAAGTATTAAAATTTATTTGGCTGCTTCCGCTTTGCTTTATTTTTTCCGCATGTCCGTTTGAATCGCCCATGCCACTCGATCAACATCCCACAGAAACAATCGACACAAGTTTACTCGGTTATTGGTACGGCATTGTAAAAGATGGCAGTGATTTCTTCGGCATTGAAGCGCTGGACATCAGCAGACATTCTGATTCCACTTATGATATTATCCGCTATGGAAAAGTGATAAAAGGAGATATGATCATGCCCGATACATCGCATTTTATCGGGTACACTTCTCATATCGGTGATCAGTTATAT
>DASZPW010000136.1:0-34109 GCA_035550155.1 Chitinophagaceae bacterium
TATCTATAGGAAATATGTTTTTTTTACCCTTACTGCATGGCTGAGTGCAAAGATGAACCAGCATTTTATCTATGCCAATGCAAACCCATGGGCACCTTCCGGTTATATTGTAATGAACCTGATGGCCGGCTATGGCAGTATGATTGTGTTATTCAAATACTGGGTAATAAAACAAAAGGATTTTATAAACGCAGAAAAAGAAAAGGTAAATGCGGAGCTTCAATTATTAAAAGCGCAGGTGCATCCGCATTTTTTATTCAATACGCTTAATAATATTTATTCATTTTCCATTCAAAACTCCAATAAGACCCCACAAATGATCCTGAAGCTTTCTTCGTTGCTTAGTTATATGCTTTATGATTGCAGGAGCAACCAGGTATTGCTGGAAAAGGAAATTGAGATCATGAAAAACTATATTGACCTGGAGAAAGAACGATACGAAAACCTGGAAGTGTCATTGAATTTTGATGGAGATATAAAGGACAAGTGGATAGCGCCGCTATTGCTATTGCCATTTTTGGAAAACGCATTTAAGCATGGCACTTCCGAGCAGCTGGAGAAATCCTGGCTCAACCTGGATATTTCTGTAAAACAAAACATGATGCGCTGCAAAATAGCAAACAGTAAAAATGATTCCGAAAACTTTCGGGAATTGTTGTTACATCCGAAGGGAATTGGCGTGGAGAATGTACGGAAAAGATTGGCCTATTTATATCCCGGTAAACATGAGCTGAAGCTGAGTGATGAAGGGGATTTTTTTGTAGTTTCATTGTTGCTTGATCTTACTGCAGCGCCTATTGCAAAACATTCTTCAGAAACAATGCCTGCTATTGCTACTGAAACAATAAACGTATGAAGCTTCGATGCCTGCTTGTAGATGATGAACCACCCGCCTTAAAGGTCCTGCAATCGCATATTGCGAATGTAAATGGACTGGAAGTTGTCGGGCTTTGTAAGAATGCTGTGGAAGCAATGGATGTGCTGCATGAAAAACAAGTAGATGTTATTTTTCTCGACATTAAAATGCCCAAGATACTGGGTACGGAATTTTTGAGAAATCTTTCCCAGCCTCCCAAAGTTGTTTTTGTCACAGCATATCGTGATTTTGCCCTTGATAGTTATGAACTCGATGCTGTAGATTACCTGGTGAAACCAGTTTCTTTTGAGCGCTTTTTAAAAGCAATCGGAAAAGTAAAGCGGTTACTGGGACATGAAACCTTCAGTCATTCTGAAGAATATAAAACCAATACGGAAGCATTTGTTTACCTGAAAGTAGACAAAAACATGATGAAGATCCTGATCAATGAGATACTTTATATCGAGAGCGTAAAGGATTATGTAAAAGTATTTATGAATAATGGTAAAAACTGGCTGGTAAAACAATCCATCAGCTCCATGGAGAATCTTCTATCTGAGCATAAATTTTTGCGGGTACATCGTTCTTATATTGTTTCATTAAATAAAGTAACAGGATATAATAATTTATCTGTTCAGCTGGACTCAAAAGAGATCCCGATCGGGCGCCTGTATAAGCAGCATGCGATAGAAGTCATTCAATCACATTGACCTTATCAAAAACTTATTTTTATTCCCAGCTGGCTGATCCACCTGGCGCTATTGCCCGGAGCTGAACTGGTTTCGATGGACCAGGGTTTCCCATTCGGTGGTTTGAATTGATATTGGGGTGTCAATGTGTTAGGGTCGGCAAATCCGGCAAACGTAATGAGCGTATAATTATCATTAGGAAGAAAATATAACCTGCCCCAGTTTTTATTCAGCATATTGGTAAAATTGAACACATCATAAATAATACTGATCGTGGTTTCTTTTTTGTTCAGTTTTATTGTAAGATCCTGCTGAAGACGCAGATCAATAGTTTGAGAAAAAGGCAGCCTTGCTCCGTTTCTTTCTGCAAATTCACCTCGGTGCTTTTTCAGGTATTTGTCGGTTTCTATAAAATCATTTAGGGCATCTTTTTGTTGTTGAGGGGGAGTGCTATTGAATGAATTTGAAATAAACGTCATGTTGTTGAGGTCGTTTTTTGTAGGGATATAGATCAGATCCGCATAAGCAGATGGTGGATTCCCCGCATCGTTAATCATACTTCCGGTATAAACATAACTGAACGGAGATCCTGATTGCCCATTATAAACTAAAGTGATCTGCGTTGACCATTTACCATAATTAATTTTTTTTGCAAGCATGGCACTTACCCTGTGTCCCAGGTCAAAATCAGAAATGGATCGGTCAGCAAAATTTTTCCCGTTTACTGTTTCCAGCCGACTCCATTGCCCGTCAATGGTATTGCCGGTACCCACCGGGTCGAACAGATCAATGGAGTTTTCGAAACAATAGGTAAGTGTTGCCTGCAGATTCTTGACAATAGATTTACTGATAGCAATAGTAACCCCATATGAAAACCCTTTCCGGCTATGATTGTTTGTCAATAAAAAAATGTCATTGTAAGGATTGCCACCGGGTGTTGGTATTGTAACAGGAGGATTAATTAAAGAATAAACATATCTGCTGTCTGGCAATGAAGATTTTTTTAACGGTGGCAGGATATTTACATTGATATACCGGTTTTCATAAATATTTTTTGTAAAAAAAAGTTCTGTGGCCAGGTTCCAGTTATTCAATAAATTTTTATCAGCGCTAAGCGATGTTCTGAATACTGCCGGGTATTTGTAATTCCGGGCAATGAGGAACAAAGTGCCCTTTGCACTTTCGGGGTTAATACCCAGCGATTGAAAATCCGGTTGATTATAAGGGTCCGGGTTAAAATACAAACCAAATGACTGAGGTATGATATTTAAACCGGCCACATTGGCCGCATATATTTGCGAAGCCCATACATTTAAAATATGACCCGAGAAAATACCGGCACCTCCTTGTATAGTTAATCTCTCTGCCGGTATTTTATACGTAAAACCAAAGCGAGGCGATAGTTGCCAATCTTTTTTCATGGCCCTGCCTGAAATGGCGCCTTCCAGGTCATAATACTTTTCTATTTCGCTTCGGGCTGTTGTAATGAAATAGTTATCTTCCTCAAATTTTGCAGGCAAAGAATTCATATCTGCTCTTACACCTGCAGTTATTTTCAGGTTTTCATTTACCCGTATTTCATCATTAATAAAAAAACCGGTTCGTAACGGGTTATATTTTGCGGCTGCATTCGTATTTGCATCTACGGGTTTATCTACAAGCGACAAAGTCCTGGAGTATTTAAATGGGTATCCATTGTTCATGAAATCATTCAGACTTCTATACCGGTACTGGCCAAAATAACTGTTTAATGCTATGTCGTTGATTTTTGTAAAGTCAAATTCAACCCCGGCGCTAAATGCATGTTGATTTTTTACAAACCTGAATATATCAAGCAAAGTAAATTCTGACGATTCAAAACGGTTGATTTGTCCGATTCCACTGCTGCCAAATGTAATAATAGCTGGACCATCAGTTATGTTAACAATAGGAAATGGCTGTCCCGTTATTTTTGTCGGTGTTGTTTCATTATTGAAAGTGATCAGTAAACGGTTATTCATTGAGTTTCTGAAATATCTTTTCCATTCTAAAGATGCAGAATTGGTGATTGAAATAAGCCGGTAACTATTATTGGAAAAACGTATCGAGGTGCTGCCATTCTGCATTTGAGGTGCAATTCGTTCACCATTATTGTAGCGATAACTTAAAGTAAATTTATTTTTTGTATCAGGGTTCCAGTCAAGCTTTGCAACCAACCGTTTTACATTCAGTTCATTGATTACATCGAGAGTTCCGGCGTCATAATTATACCGTTTTCGAAGTGTATCGGCTAAATCAAGCAACTGTTGCAGGCTGCTACCATTATAGTCCGAAAAATTATAAGGTTGCGGTTGAGATTCACTTTGGTATTCTGCCAGCAGAAAATAGAACAATTTATTTTTTACAAATGGCCCGCTGGACCATGCGCCGGTAGTTTGATTAAAGAAATGATTCAACCTTGTTCTTTCAAATACGCCTGGTGCGCCAGGTACTTCAACAGGCATTGGTGATTTGCCCGCCATCTTTTCATTTCTGAAATAATACCATGCGGAGGATTTGAATGCATCGGAACCCGATTTGGTAATGGCATTAATACTGCCACCTGTGAAATTGCTGTATTGTACGTCGTATGGTGATTCTAATACTTTTATTCCCTCAATTGCTTCCATCGAAATGGGCGGCGCATTGGTGCGGCCACCTGCTGATCCGTTATCGGCCAGCCCCAACATATCATTTGTATTGGAACCATCTATAAACAAAGCATTGTATTTATTATTTTGTCCGGCCAGTGATATTCCGCCGTCACCATTCACTTTTGCATCGGGCACCAGCCGCAAATAGTCCTGCAGGTTGCGGCTAATGGAAGGAAGTGAATTTATTTTTTCCGGGTCAATATTGCTTTCTAATCCAAACCTGGGTGCTGCTTGTTTTCCTGCATTAACCATTACTTCGTCAAGCACATTGTTTTTTTCTTTCAGGATGAACTCTGAGAACTGATCATCCTGTAGAAGTGAATAAAAATTTTGTGCGGCATAACTGATATAAAGATTTTTTTTCAATAAAGGCTCAAACCCGGTATAGCTGATGGTAATGCTGTAAGGACCTCCCGGTTTTATATTAAAAAAATAGAAATACCCTTGCGCATCGGTCTGTGTATAATAAGTATTTTTTGTGGGTTCATGTACTACCACCACGGTAGCATATCGCAGTATATCATTTTTTTCAGTTTTAACTACCCCGGAAACGTTACTGTTGGTTTCCTGGGAAAAAATACGGCCCAGAGAAAAGAATGAAAATAGCCATATCAGGGTGCTATAGGTAAGGTGTAATCTCATTATGCAGATCCAGGGGCTTTTAAAAATTAAAAGCTACAAAAAAAGATCAGCTTATACTTTTTTAATTTTTGTTATTGGTCGATAAAAAATGTTATTAGTCGATTTATACATAGATTCCAATAAAAAATATGTTTTTCGTATACTATGTAACTGTGATTTCAGCATACCTTATGATGATTTTATGGAGTCAATAGTGTGAAGATCAAATCCCCTATCTTCGCAGCGCAAATCGTACTGCATGCTTCCAAAGTATAAACGTATTCTTCTGAAACTTTCCGGCGAATCTTTAATGGGTGACAAAAATTTTGGTCTGGATTCCAGCGTAATCGCTCAATATGCCCAGGATATTAAATCAATCATCGAATTAGGCGTTCAAGTGGCTATTGTGATTGGCGGTGGAAATATTTACCGGGGGATGAACGAGGCTGAGACAGGTATCGAAAGAGCACATGGTGATTATATGGGAATGCTGGCCACTGTGATCAATGGTATGGCATTACAGGCCGGTTTAGAAAAGATTGGAGTATTCACCCGTTTGCTTAGCGCTATTAAAATGGAGCAGATCGCTGAACCATACATTCGCCGCAGGGCTATCCGCCATCTCGAAAAAGGAAGGGTTGTTATTTTTGGAGCCGGTACCGGCAATCCGTATTTTACTACCGATACTGCCGGCTCGCTTCGTGCCATTGAGATCAATGCCGATGTGATATTAAAAGGGACAAGAGTGGATGGTATTTACAATGCCGATCCGGAAAAAGATCCCACAGCAAAAAAATACAATGTGATCACTTTCCAGGAATGTTTAAATCAGAATTTGAGGGTGATGGATATGACGGCATTTACTTTATGCATGGAAAACAATCTCCCGATCATTGTATTTGATATGAACAAACAGGAAAACCTGCGTCGTGTAGTGACTGGTGAAAAAGTTGGAACACTGGTGAAAGGCTGATTTTTTCAATGGCAGCTTTCCTTTATTTTGTGAAAAAATAGTACCTGGAATCTCATATTTTTTTGATAGCTTACCATTTTGATTTGTACAGATTATGGGCCATCTTACATTATCAATTCTCGAAATAATTATTCTGTTGCTTGGGGCGATCATCCTTGGCGTCACGATCCATTTTTTTATTACCAGCCGGCGAACATTAAAGACCTCAAATGTAGAGTCGCAAACACTTGCAAAAACTTTGGGAGAGTGGAAACTTAAATATTTTAATGAAATAGAATCGAGGGATAAAGAACTAACGGAACTGAAAGATCGACTTTCAGAAGCAGAAGAAAACAGTAATATTTATTCCATAGAAGCAGAAGAGCTGCGCCGCCAGAATAAAATCCTGCAAAATGAAATAGAATCGTTGCATGCAACGCCTCATGCTGAAGAGCAGACTGATTACATTGAACAACTTCGCCAGGCGCAAAGCAGCCTGATGGAACATAATGAGAAGATCAATCGCCTGCTGGGGCAAATAGATGTGATCAAAGAGAAAGAAGAAAAAGCAAGAGAGGCGCTTCGGGACAATGAAGAATTATCGCACCAGATCACCGACTTAAGACGCCTTATCAGCGAAAAAGAAAAAGAAATCAATTCGATCCGTCAAAAAGAACAATTGACCAAAGAGATGAGCTCCATGCTCGACAATGCTTACCATGAATTCAATGTGTTGCAGGATAAGATCAGGAAACTGGAATCACAGGTCGGTTCTTCCAGATTGACAAGTATTGAATATGAAGACCTGAAAGAAGAGCACTATAAGTTGTCAAGGGATTTTGAAGAACAGAAAAAAAAGGTGAATGCTCTTACTGTCGAAAATCAAAAACTTCAGGCGCACCTGACAGACGCAGAAGACCGTTTACGGGAAGCTAATTTTAATCGCCAGCAATTGCAGAAAAGAGTAAGCTACCTGGAAGAACTGAATAATGATCTTCAGACAGTTTCGGAAGCAAATAAAAAACTGGAAAGCCAGCTGAAGCGAATAGGCGAATTAGAAAGCATGTTGAATGTAGTATCAGAAGAAAGAGACCAGCTGATGCGTCGCCAGGGGAATGAATAAAAATTCTTCTAAATTATTTTAAAAGCCCTTTGGGGCTTTTTTTATTTATACAAAAGTTGAAAGATTAACTTTGCCTGTTTAAAAGCATGAGTAATGGAAAGCAATATTGCAGCAATCAGGAAAGAATATTCGCAACAAAGCTTATCAGAAAATGATGTGGAGACTGATCCAATACTTCAATTCAAAAAATGGTGGGATCATGTTCTGGCAGCCGGGGTGGAAGAACCCAATGCCATGACGCTGGCAACGGCTTCCCAGGAAGCTGTTCCTTCTGCACGAATCGTATTACTGAAAGATTTCAATGAAAATGGTTTTGTATTTTTTACCAACTATAATAGTTATAAGGGACAACAATTATCTGAAAATCCCAAAGCCTGCCTTGTTTTTTTCTGGAAAGAGTTGGAACGGCAGGTTCGTGTAACCGGCCTTGTCTTTAAATTATCAGCTGCAGAAAGTGATGAGTATTTTAATTCGAGGCCAGAAAACAGCCGCATTGGCGCCTGGGCATCACCTCAAAGCCAGGTGATCGAAAGCAGGCAATGGCTGGATGCTCGATACAGTGAATTAGCCCGGGAAATGAAAGACGGAAATATTCAGCGTCCTTCGCATTGGGGTGGCTTGGTGGTCAAGCCCGTAATCATTGAATTCTGGCAGGGGCGAGCCAGCCGTCTTCATGATCGAATTCAATATTCGTTGCAGGAAGACGGGACCTGGAAAATTGAACGATTAGCGCCTTGATATAATAATGAAATCAGGATCCTAAGTTCGGGATCAACAGTATACTTCCGTTTCAGAAAAAAACGAAACTATTTTTTCTTTTTTGCTTTGCTGGGGCGGCTTTTGCCAAATGAGCCTTTGAATATCTTTCCTTTTTTAGTTTTTTTATCACCTCTTCCCATCTGATGTTTTTTTTGAATTATAAAATTAAGTGTTATCCATTAAAAAAGCTCCTGCGTTGTTTAAGCACCGGAGCTTATAAAAAAATTGGTATGCTGTTATAATTTGGCAGCAAGTTCTTTTCCTGCTTTGAACCGAGCTACTTTTCTGGCCTTGATACTGATCTCTTCTCCTGTCTGCGGATTACGACCTTTACGGGCTTTTCTTTTTGATAAAGTAAATGTGCCGAACCCTACCAGAGTCACTTTGCCTCCATTTTTAAGAGTTTTACTTACAGCTTCTACAAAAGAATCAATTGCCGCATTTGCCTGGGTTTTAGTAATGCCGGTATCATCGGCAATCTTGTTGATCAGTTCAGCTTTGTTCATAGTTGTTTTTTTATTGTTAAGTAAGTGCGACAAATTTAGAAGCTTTTTGAAAGCAACAAAAAATTTTCATTGCCAAAAAAAAATTTCAGTTCTTATGATACTGTATTCAGTAAGGATTTGCTTCGATCAATGATGGTTGAAGCCGAATATTTATTTTAAATGTCTTTCCGAAAAGCTTTACAGCAAAGCATTTCTGCATATTGTTGCAGAATTTTTATTGAAAAAAAATTGTCTGAGATCAGCAGGATTGATGCTCGTTAAAGTTAAAAATCTTATCCACAGTTATTGCACAACCTGCATTACAGTCCGGAATCCAACAAATTGATCTTTCCATTTGTCGGATGCTTTTTTCCGAAGCAGTGTCGCAAATTGCTCCATGTATTGCTGATAGTTTTCGATTGATGCGGCGAAGTATTGGATCACATAAGTCACGCCGTCAGTTTCGTCCTGCTCCAGCAAGCGGAAAAATTTATGTTCCGTAAATAAACCGGTCGCCATTATTTCAGGAATATGTTCTTCCCGTTGCCATTGAATCCATTCTTTTTCAATTGCCGGATCCACTTTCATAGTAATATTATAAACGATCATGCTTATTAAACTTTTATGTCAAGATATACAGGACAGTGGTCACTGTGTTTTATATCAGGAAAAATCTCTGCGTCTTTCAAATTCTTTTTGAGCGGTTCTGTAACGTTGATATAATCGATCCTCCACCCTTTATTTTGTAATCGTACACTTGGAAAGCGTTGACTCCACCAGCTATAGCGATGTGGCTCCGGGTGAAACTGCCTGAAGGTGTCGATCCAGCCGCTTTCAAAAAACTTTGTCATCCATGCTCTTTCTTCCGGCAAGAAACCAGATGAATTCTTATTTCCTTTGGGATCATGAATATCGATCTCTTTGTGAGCAATGTTATAATCGCCGCATAGTATGATTTTCGGATGTTTCTTTTGTAGTTTATTAAGATAGGTCAAAAACTCATCCAGCCATTTATATTTGAAGTCCTGTCGCTCGTCACCACTTGTTCCCGAAGGAAAATAAGCATTGATCAGCCGCACATCACCAAAATCCATTTGCAACACCCTTCCTTCATCATCACTTGGCCCATGTCCGTTTCCATATTCAACTTTATCGGGTTTTATTTTGGAAAAAACAGCTACACCGCTGTATCCTTTTTTTTGCGCACTGAACCAGTAATCCTGATAGCCAAGGTCATTAAATGATTTATGATCGACATTTTCTTTCAGCGCTTTGGTTTCCTGTACACAGATCACATCCGCAGGATCTTTTTTCAGCCAATCCAATAACCCTTTATTGATGGCGGCACGGATGCCATTAACATTATAGCTGATGATACGCATAAAAAATTGAATTTAAGTTGTCAAATTTCCATATTATTTAGTTCAAATAAAAAGAAATGAATCGTTAAGAACATTCCCCTTGGGACGAAATGGTTTATTTTTATATTTTTTAAAAGCAGTATCATGGCGACTTCAGATAAGATCATACCACCCAAAGCACATGTATTTCTTGAAGGCCCGCGAAGCAGGGGTTACGAGTTGAATTTTGCAATGCGGGTATTTGGCCAGTTTATGAAAGGATTTCGAACACTGCATTTTGTCGGACCGTGCATAACTGTATTTGGATCTGCCCGTTTTACCGAAGAACATCCTTATTACCAGGCCGCCAGGGAATTTGGAAAAAGAATTTCTGATCTTGGATTGACAGTAATGACCGGCGGCGGACCCGGGATCATGGAAGCTGCGAACCGAGGCGCTTTTGAAAATGGTGGAAAATCAGTTGGCTGCAATGTCCGTCTGCCATTTGAGCAAAAACCCAACAAGTACATGAACAAGTGGATGACCTTCGAACATTTTTTTGTACGCAAAGTGATGATGGTAAAATATTCTTACGCATTTATCATCATGCCGGGAGGATTTGGCACCATGGATGAATTTTTTGAAACATTGACATTGGTCCAAACACGAACCATCACTCAATTCCCGATCGTACTTTACGGGAAAGAGTTTTATAAAGATCTATGGGAGGCAATTGAATTTATGGCACAGCAGGGTACCATCAACCGGGACGATCTTTCCCTGGTATTACTTACCGATGATATTGATGACGCCATCAACCACATCCGTACTTACATCAAACAGAATTATAAACTGAGAAGGAGAAAAAGAAGATGGTGGTTATTTGAAAAGAGATGAGAAATATTTTTTACCGGCTTTAGTAATTCAAGGCAAAAGTTCTTGCGTCGCTCCCGATAGCTATCGGGACTTCAGCTGCAGTAACTTTGCTCAATATTTTTTCTAATGACATCGATCAACACAATCATTTTTGACCTGGGCGGCGTTCTTATTGACTGGAATCCCCGTTATATGTACCGCAACATTTTCAAAACAGAAGATGAGATGGAATGGTTTCTTGAAAATGTAACCACATCAGAATGGAATGAGAACCAGGATGCCGGTTATCCATTGCACAAAGCAACCGAAGAATTAGTGGCAAAGCATCCGGAATGGAGTGAAGAGATCAGGGCCTATTATGGCCGCTGGATAGAAATGCTGGGTGAAGCACTTCATGAAACAGTTGAGATTTTTCATGAATTGAAACAAAACGGTAACTATAAACTGTATGCATTGACCAACTGGAGTGCGGAATTATTTCCTCATGCAAGAGAGCGATTTGATTTTCTAAAATGGTTTGATGGTATTGTAGTCAGTGGTGAAGAAAAGATGAAAAAACCTTCAGCAGAATTCTATAGACTAATATTAGATCGTTATCACATAGATCCTGCAAACACGATTTTTATTGATGATAGCTTACGAAATATAAAAGGAGCAGAAGTAGCTGGCATCAGGAGCATTCATTTTCATAATGCACAGCAATTAAAAGAAGAATTGCAAAGGGTAGGTGTGGAGGCTTGATGATATTACTCTAAAGTTGGCCTCAACCATCTTTCAGCTTCATCAATGCTCATTCCTTTTCTTTTAGCGTAATCTTCTAATTGATCCCGGCCAATTTTTCCCAAACCAAAATAATGACTTTGCGGATGAGCAATATACCAGCCGCAAACTGATGCAGGAGGATTCATAGCCAGGCTTTCAGTTAGTTCTATTCCGATATGTTCAGTTGCATTCAACAGCTCAAATAATTTTATTTTTTCTGTATGATCCGGGCAGGCAGGATAACCAGGTGCCGGCCGAATGCCTTTATATTGTTCTTTGATCAGCTGTTCATTACCCAGGTTTTCATCTTTTGCATATCCCCAGTATTCTTTCCTGACTTTTTCATGCAGGCACT
Organism: Chitinophagaceae bacterium; assembly: GCA_035550155.1. GTDB lineage: Bacteria > Bacteroidota > Bacteroidia > Chitinophagales > Chitinophagaceae > UTBCD1. Next base: position 11,491 of record DASZPW010000136.1, read on the forward strand.
CCGCAAAGGCTTCCACTAAGCGATCGGCCAATATCTGCACCAATATCTTATTATATTCATCGTGTTCATTGGCGAATTTTTCAACATATTTTTTTGCACCGAAAACGCTTACTGCAAAACCACCTATAAAATCCTGCCCCAATTCTTTTGGCGAAATAAAATCTGCCAATGAAAAACTCGGTTGTCCCACCGCTTTTTTCAACTGTTGCCGTAAAAATTCTAATTTCACTTCTCCACTTTTCGTTTGTAAGATCACCGTGTCAGCATTATTGCTTTGCGCAGGCCAGAAACCGATCACGCCATTTGCAGTAAACCATTTTTCTTTGGTGATCTGTTCTAAAAGTTTCTGTGCGTCTTTGTAGAGCTTGTTAGCTTCTGCTCCGAAAATTTTATCTGATAATACATCAGGAAATTTCCCCGGCATTTCCCAGGCAATGAAGAATGGCCCCCAGTCAATATATTTTGCAATGGTAGCAAGATCGAATTCTTTCAAAACTTTCACACCATGAATTGCAGGCGTTACCGGCTTGTAATTTTTCCAGTCAAAATATTCTTTGGTAACAACAGCTTCAGAATAGGGGATAAGCGTTTTCCCTTTTTTATTTAAAAACTGTTCCCGGAGTTGATCATATTCCTTCTGTATATCACTCAGAATATTTTTTTTCTGTTCTTTATTCAGTAATGCGCTGACAGTGGCCACACTTCTGGATGCATCCAGAACATGAATGACGCCATTATCATATTGCGGAGCAATTTTTACAGCCGTATGTACACGGGACGTAGTTGCGCCACCGATCAGCAAAGGCTGTTTCATATTTCGGCGCTTCATTTCATGGGCTACATGCACCATTTCATCCAATGAAGGTGTGATCAATCCGCTGACTCCGACAATATCAGCACCCCATTTTTCCGCTTCATCTAAAATTTTATCGGCAGGAACCATTACGCCAAGATCTTTTATTTCATAGCCGTTGCAGCCCAGCACCACACCAACAATATTTTTTCCAATGTCATGCACATCACCTTTCACAGTTGCTAACAAGATCCTGCCAACAGATCCCTGCAATGCCTGGGGATTATTTTTCTTTTCTTCCTCAATGAAAGGCGTTAACCAGGCTACGCTTTTTTTCATCACTCTTGCACTTTTGACTACCTGAGGTAAAAACATTTTGCCGGAGCCAAACAGATCACCCACTACATTCATCCCATCCATCAAAGGGCCTTCGATCACATCCAATGGTTTGGGATATTTTTTTCTCGCTTCTTCGGTATCGGCATCAATGTAATCTGTAATGCCATTAACGAGAGCATGTTTCAGCCGCTCTTCAACAGTTGCATTTCTCCATGATTCATCTTTTACTTCTACTTTTCCTTTTGCTTTTACAGTTTCTGCAAATACAATTAATTTTTCCGTTGCCTCATTATTGTCGTTGTTCCTGTTGAAAATGACATCTTCGCATAGTTGTCTTAGTCCAGGCTCAATTTCATCATACACCACCAGCTGGCCCGCATTCACAATGCCCATATCCATTCCGGCTTTGATGGCGTAATAGAGAAAAACAGAATGCATGGCTTCTCGTACATGATCATTGCCCCGGAATGAAAACGAAAGGTTACTAACACCGCCACTGATTTTTACCAATGGCATTTTTTTCTTGATGACCCTGGTGGCCTCAATAAAATCAACGGCATAATTATTATGTTCCTCCAGACCTGTTGCAATAGCAAATATGTTGGGATCAAAAATTATATCCTGCGGATCGTAGCCAACTTTTTCAGTCAGGATCTTATAGGCTCTTTCGCAAATATCAACCCGTTTTTGCAATGTATCTGCCTGTCCATTTTCATCAAAAGCCATTACAACCACAGAAGCTCCATACATACGACACAGTTCTGCCTGCTGAATGAATTTTGTTTCTCCTTCTTTCATCGAGATGGAGTTTACGATGCATTTCCCCTGCACACATTTTAATCCTGCCTCAATGATCTCAAACTTAGAACTGTCGATCATGATGGGGATCTTCGCAATATCCGGTTCACTCTGCAAAAGATTCAGAAAAGTGGTCATGGCTTTCACGCCGTCCAGTAAAGCATCATCCATATTTACATCAAGGACCTGGGCGCCGTTTTCTACTTGTTGCCGGGCAACACTCAATGCTTCTTCGTATTTATTTTCTCTGATGAGGCGGGCAAATTTTTTAGAGCCCGTTACGTTGGTTCGTTCGCCGATATTAATGAAATTGGTATTGGGACGAACCACCAATGGTTCTAATCCTGATAATCGTAAATATGGCTTGATATGTGATGGTTCGCTCATTTAGATAGAAAGAGTTTCTTCAATAATTGGTAAAGGTCTCGGGTTTAAATTTTTTACATGCTCTGCAATGTGCCGGATGTGATCAGGCGTAGTGCCGCAGCAACCGCCGACAATATTCACAAAACCTTCTTTGGCCCACTCTTCAATATAATGCGCAGTGTCTTCCGGTTGTTCGTCATATTCTCCCATGGCATTCGGTAATCCGGCATTGGGATAAGCAGAAACAAAACAAGAAGCGATCTGTGATAATTCTTCAATATGAGGACGCATTTCTTTTGCACCTAATGCACAATTTAAACCAATGCTTAATGGCTTCGCATGCATCACTGAAGTATAAAATGCTTCTAAAGTTTGGCCACTTAATGTTCTTCCACTGGCATCTGTGATCGTTCCTGAGATCATAATGGGAAATTCCGGCCCCCCCGCCCCCCGAAGGGGGGAGTTAGTAGCATTTTTTTGGTCGTGAAAGTATTTCTTGATTGCAAAAATTGCAGCCTTTGCATTTAATGTATCGAAGATCGTTTCGATCAAAAGAAGATCAACTCCTCCTTCTACCAGGCCTTTTGCCTGTTCGTAATAAGCAGCTACGGCATCATCGAATGTTAATGAACGATAACCGGGATTGTTTACATCCGGAGAGAGAGAAAGTGTTTTGTTCATGGGACCGATAGCGCCAGCCACCCATGCAGGCTTGCCAGATTCTTTTACCGCTTCTTTTGCAATTTTAGCTGCTGCGAGATTTATTTCATAAGCCAGGTCTTCCATATGATAGTCTGCTAATGAAACTTTCTGCGCATTGAAAGTATTTGTTTCGATAATGTCTGCGCCGGCTTCAAGATATTGCTTATGAATTTCTTTAATGATCTGTGGTTGCGTTAAACACAACAGATCATTATTTCCTTTCAGATCATATTTCCAATCTTTGAATTGTTCACCACGGTAATCTTCCTCTTTTAATTTATAACGCTGGATCATAGTGCCCATAGCACCATCGATGATCAATATGCGTTCCTGTAAACAATCCTGAATTGTTTTCATACTAATTTTTTGTGAACTATAAACGCTGGAAAACTTAGGAGGAGTTTTTTGACGTTTATTAGTTCTGTTATTTAACCAGGCCGAACAATAAACAAATCCGCCTGTTGTGAGAACAAAGTTAATAGATACTGGTTAAAAATCAAATTATCGGTTGGATACATAGCTTTCAACCGGCAGCCGATTCTGCAGGCTACGGCCCAATGTCATCTCATCCGCATATTCCAGTTCGCCGCCAAAGGCAATGCCTCTTGCAATGGTTGTGACACGAACGTTAAAAGGCTGCAGTTTTTTCTGGATATAATAAATAGTTGTATCTCCCTGTATATTTGGGTTCAATGCAAAAATGATCTCCTGTGTTTTTTCTTTTTGCACTCTTGAAATAAGCGATTCAATATTCAACTGGTCGGGACCAACCCCGTCCAACGGAGAAATGATACCACCCAATACATGATACGTGCCGCTATATTGCTGGGTGCTTTCAATAGCGATCACATCACGGATATTTTCCACTACGCAGATCACATCCTGTTTTCTCAACGAATTGGCGCAAATGGAACAAATATCTCCGTCAGATACATTGAAGCATCGCTGGCAGAACTTAATGTCTGTTCTCATCTTTGCAATGACCTCGCTGAAGTGTGCCACTTCGCCTACATCCTGTTTTAATAAATGCAGCACTAAGCGCAAAGCAGTCTTTTTCCCGATGCCCGGAAGTTTGGCAAATTCATTAACGGCATTCTCCAAAAGTGAGGAGGAAAATTGCATGAAACAAAGATAGTGTCCCTCTTAATCTCACCAAAAGCTATGAGAGAAAAAAGTGTTATTTGGAAGAAGTTGGTGCTTCAATCTCAAATTCATTGTCATAATCCGGCTTGACAGTAATGCGCCTGCTTACGGGCCTGACAATTTCCGGCTGCAGATGTTTTCCAAAAAATTCTCCGGGGTCCCATTTGCCATTTTTATTGGCATCTTCCAACATACGGAGATCATAATCGCCGGGAAGGAAAAGATCTTGCGAGAAATCAGGAGAGTTAAGAGGATATGAACCCTTTATCATATCATTTTGAACAAAAATGAGTACCGGGTTTTTTGTCAAATCAAGATTCCGGAAGCGGATGGATAATTTGCCATAGTCCTGTATCTTTTTTGTGGTAAACGTTACCGTATCAGTCCTTAATAATTTTTTGCCGGTGGTATCTTCTGCAAATTCTTTGTCCAGGACAAGATGGTACAACGTATTTTCTTTCCAGGGATAATTCAACTCCAGTTTTTTCCCGGTGCTATCTTCCCGGAAAAAAAAGTTATTAATAGGCGTAAAAGAAGAATCGCTGCTGAAGCTGACCTTTGTTGAATCAAATGATCGGAGAGGCACTTCGAAAGTAAGAGTAAGGGGGCTGAGTAGATCCATTTTATTATCTGTAATATTCGGTTGAAACCTCAATCTTTTATCTGATCCGCTGCCCAATGTTTTTCGGATACCTATACCGGACGGTGCTGTTACCGGGGCAGCTTTTTTTGTAGCAAAAGCGTATAATGTAAAAGGTTCGTTTTCCTGGTCTGTAACTACAGGCTGATCTGCAAATGCAAATAATTGTGTAGTGTCAGTAAAACGAAGCGAGCCTCCGCCATCTTTATAGGCATATAAATAGAAGGTGCCGGCGGGAAGGTTTTTGAAAACAAAATTCCCTTTTCCATCCTGCCTGGTCATGTACCGGGGACGTTCTTTTATTACCGCAGTGTCCGCACTATTTCTATAGAGTACAACAATCAGGGTTGAATCAATTTTCCCGTCTTCTGCCAGGATCACTTTTCCACGCAATCCTAATGAGTCAAAGTTGTTGCCGGTAGAAAAGATGTATGTGAAATTTTTCAAAACATTTCCTTCGTTGAAATCTTTAAGTGAATTACCAAAATTCAGAGTATAAGTTGTGTTCGGTTCCAGCGTGTCTTTTAATTTGATCGAAAGGGTATTTAATTTAAAGGTCACATCAGGAAATATTTTATATACCGGCGAAACGATCATGCTTTCCCTGGGATTTTGCACATCAATGAATTCATCAAAGGTCATCGTGATGCGGTTGCCGGTAAAATTTCTTGTCGAGTCAGGTGGTGAAGATTTCAACAGCTTGGGTGGAAGTGAATCTCTCGGGCCGCCGGATGGAGGAATAATATTAGCGCAGCCGGTATTGCCGATTATGCCGATACTAATAACGATGATCAATCCAATAGCTGCTATGAAATAGTTCGTTCGCATAAAAGAGTTGCAAACTTAACAGGATTATTTGTATCGGGATGTTTTCAAAATCATAATAAAACAAAAGGCTTAAAATTCGACGGTTTCTTCTTCTTCCAGGCGGAGATAGAGGTTGTTGTTTTTGGCAAAATTGCACCAGTCACAGTCAGGTTTGCCGCAGCCGGTATAAAAATCATGCTGCTGAATTCTTTCCCAAACCTCTGATATTTGTTTTGTCACCTGCTCAATTTCATCAGCCGGTGTTGCCAATTTTTCAATATCAAATCCGTCGTTGCTGTTCGGCTCTACAAAATCAAATTGCGTATGCAACACTTTCCAGTTTTTATTGGGTAAATTATCTACAAGCAGTTTATAAAACACGGCCTGTCGCCAATAGTTACCGCCATGAGGGTGATCCTCTTTTTCGCCGGGCCTTAAAAATTCTCCCCGGCGTTTTGCTTTTTCAAAACTTCCTGTTTTAAAGTCGGTGATCACTATATCATTTCCCCAGAATTGGATCTTATCGGCAAAACCTTTCAGAGGAATATTATTTACAACCACTTTTGTCAGCGGGTATTCAGTAAGAATAAAATCACCTGTAGGCGCCGGCGAATAATATTTCTCATAATACCTGGCGAGAATATTTTTTCCATGTTCCGTAAACCGTTGCAGGTTTTCTTTGGTGAATACTTCTCTTCCCTGGTTGATATGAAATGCAAAGCGATCAATGAGATATTCTTTTTGGGGATATACTTTTCCATGGTCCATCATCCATCTTAAAAAATCATTCAGCGCTTCGTGAACTGCGGTGCCGAACTGGGCGGCTTCACTTTTCGCAGATGGGATACGGATGAGCGTATTGTAATAAAAACGAAGCGGGCAATCCAGGTAATTATTCAATGCCGTTACATTCATCACAAAGTTTTTCAACAGCCCTTTGATATATTCTTTTTCAGCTTCCTGCAGTACGGGTTTTTGTATAATTCCAAACCGAAGTTTGGCGAATTCAAATTTTTTGGCTTCAGGAAGAATAATATTTTCCACGTCCAGCTCCATAGGCTGACGAATTTCTTCTACGAATTGAGAAGGGATCAATTCTTTCCCTTCATTCGTCAATTGAGGATAGGAGATAAACAAATATTTTTCAGCCCTTGTTACCGACACAAAGAACAGGCGTCGTTGTTCTTCCAGTATCTCAGCATCGGTTTCCATATCAAATACGTTTGGCGGTAAACGGAATCCTTTATTCGTTCTTTTTTTACCTTCCCATACATCGTTTCTTGCACCGATCAGGAAAACATATTCAAATTCGAGTCCCTTGCTTCCGTGTGCTGTAAGAAGGTTAACTCCTGTTTCGTTACCTGTAGTCTGTATCAGTTCCAGCGGCAGTCCGTTGTCATTCATTAATTCTAAACTATACATCAGCTGTTGTAACGTCAGTTGCGGGTTTCTGTGGGATTCTTCTTTTATATAATCAAAGAGGCAACTGAGTTTGTTCATCAGCCAGATCTTTTCCTCGCTTTTCATGATATATTCCAGCACGCCGGCTTCATTGATCAGTTGTTCAAACCATTGCTGGATAGGTTTATTATATGCTTCTTTTTGTAATGACTCCAGTAAAGTACTAACCCTGATCAGTTCAGCCGTCTCTTCGTTTTGAGCAAATAATGTTTCTTTCTGCGATTGCTGCAGCATCAGTAAATATTCTCGCAATGTGGCAGGTCCGGCGGATCTGTTTCCTGCTATTTCATTGCAGATCGCCGCAATGCGAAACGGCCGGATATGAAAAAAGTCGTGATGAAGAATCTCAAACAGCAGCGGCTCGCCGCTAAAGGGATTATCCAGTTCGGCGACGGTATAGCGAATGATGTTTAATATTTTATTTATAAAAACATCTTCAAGCAAATTCAAAGACCGGCGAACATAAAAAGGGATTTGTTGCAGCTGAAGGAATTTTAAAAACTCATCGCCAAATTTATGTTCCCGGTAAATGACAGCGATTGTTCCCGGCGAAACTCCCTGGTCAATTATTGTTTTTATCTCAGCGGCAACATGTGCGTTTTCACAGAACTCATTTTCATAGGTTCGGATCACCGGAAGCAGGTTTATTCCTTTCAAGTCTTCTTTTTCAGCAATAAACTCTTTTACGAGTTCGGGATCATGTTCCACCAAACGCTGTTCATTGTTTTCGATCAAAAATTTCGCTGCATCAAGTATTGGTTGTACGCTGCGATAATTTTTAGTGAGAACAACTTTTACCAGGTCTTTCCTGAACCTATCTTTCAGGTTGGTTAGATTTTTAAGATTGGCACCCTGGAAACGGTAAATACTCTGATCATCGTCACCTACAACAAACAAATTTGGTTTTTCATCAGCCCAATAGCTGATCAACAGTTCCACTATTTTATTCTGATTGCCACTCGTGTCCTGGTATTCATCTACCAGGATATATTGTAATTGTTCCTGGTAACCCAGCAGGACATCTTTGTGAGTTTCGAACATATTGATGACCCAATTGATCATATCGTCATAATCATAACGGTGGTTGTTGTCTAGTATCTTTTGGTATGCGGTAAAAGAATTTACTGCTGCTTTGACTTTTACCATTCGCTCCATTTCTTTTTCTCCGAGTTGTGTCAAAACATGATTTCCCTTTTTCTTTTCTCTTTTATTATAAAAACCATCTGTTTCCGGGAGAATTGTTTCTACATAATCATCGATTTTTTTTAACAGCCAATCTATTTCCCATCCTTCTCTTTTTATGGCTGAAAAAAGTGAAGCTAAGTTGCCGAGATCATAGTACACTTCACCTTTATAGCGCTTCAATGGATTCTCCAAATCAAACCCGTCAATCAGCTGTTTAATGAATTGCACTCTTTCCAGGTCACTCAGCGGCTCTAATTCCTTTTTATTGAACAAACGAATATTTTCCTGGATAACAGAATTACAAAAGGAGTGGAACGTATGGATGTTGACCTTATATGCCTCTGAACCGATAAAGGAAACTAACCGCCTGCGCATGGCAACCACTCCCGCTTCAGTATAAGTGAGACAAAGAATATTTTGCGGCAATGCATCTGTTTCCAGCAAAATTTTTCCGATTCGGCTTGCCAATATTTGTGTTTTTCCTGTACCCGGGCCGGCAATAACCATCACAGGCCCTTCTATTGTATTCACGGCGAGCCGCTGCTGATCATTCAACTTTTCGTATTCTTCAGCAAATTTTTTTTCCAGTCTTTCTTTATTAAATGGCATCTTCGATTGAACTTTTTACGTTCTGAATGGTTGTCTGAACAAGTTACCATAATTTCATTTAAACCCCATTATGGCAGTATATTCTATTAATAAGATTCAAAAGATCCCGATAACTCTTGACGAAGCATGGATTTTTTTTTCTAACCCCGCAAATTTACAACTCCTGACCCCGGATACTATGAATTTCCGTGTGATCTCAAAACTGCATGGAGACCGGATGTATGCCGGCCAGATCATTGAGTACAAGTTAAAACCGTTGATGGGGATAACAATGTATTGGATGACCGAGATCACCCATGTGCAGGAACATCTTTTTTTTGTAGATGAACAACGATTCGGACCGTATCGTTTATGGCATCATCAACATTTGTTCCGGAAAATTGATGGGGGAGTGGAAATGACCGATATTGTTCATTACAAAAATCCGCTCTGGTTTTTAGGTGACCTGGCCAATTGGCTTTTTGTTAAAAAGAAGCTCAGGCATATTTTCGATTATCGCTTCAAAAAAGTAGAGGAGCTTTTTGGAAAATGGCCTTCCTGAAATTTCAAAAGATCATCCGGGTATTCTTGAAATATATTTTTCAATCTGCTTGATCTGGTCAACGATCTGCGGGGTGGTAGGTTTTAAAGCTTTTGCCTTACGGAAAAAATCTTTGGCAGCACGAAATTCTCTTTTATTCATCATGATACTGCACATCTGTAAATAAGCGGCTGCTTCATTTTCTTTATCAGGCAGTCCTTTACGAAGTGCAGAACGAATATAACTTTCAGCTTGTTTCAGATCATTTTTTTGCATGGCCAGCATACCCATCTGCAACATGCTGGCACCTTCTGCTTCTTTCATCGGCATACCGAGATCCAATCCTTTCTTCATCATTTTTTCAGCGCCATCAAAGTCCTGTTTCATCATTGCCACATTTCCTTTCAACGTATAATAAACCGAACGAATAGGTTTGTATAACAAGCCCGGAGCTTTGATCGAGTTTAAAATTTTTTCAGCGCCTTCGATATCGCCATTTTCGAGGTAATCTTGTATGAGCCGCAACGGGCCAAAGAAAAAATGCCCGGCGATAAGAATCACCCCAACAAAATACAATGGGAAAGCCGGCCAGAACGATGACATATAATTAACGGCACCACCGCCAATAACCAGCACAATGCCGATCCAAAGCCTGTATTTGATAAGTAAGTTGTAAAATTTCATATCCTGATTTATGAGTTCTATTCGGGATCCACCCCGATAAAACAGGCGGCAAAGATAACAACAGAATGGTTAGTGTTGTTAAATATTCATCATTGAGATAAATAAGATTACCCGGACAGAACTTTTTACCACAAAGGTTTTCCCTGGTAATAGTCGAGGATCTTTGTTCTCAACACATAATCATATTTTGCATTGATGAGATTGATATTGGCCCGGTCCAAATTATTTTTTGCCGTTAGGTAGTCGATCGGCGTCCCCAAACCGGAATTGAAACGAACTTCAGCGATGCGGTACGATTCTGAATAGGCTGATTCCTGGTCCATCAAAGTTTTGTACCTGTCTGATGCGCTGGTCATATTGATATAGGCTTGTTCAATATTTTGTTGCAATTCAGTTTTGGTAGTGGCAGCAATGATCTCTGAATTTTTCAAAGTCAATTGCGCCTGCTTCACCCGATTCCTTGCCTGCAAAGAATTGAAGATGGGAATACGCAGGCTGAGATCGAAAGAGGTAAAGCGGTTATTGCTTAATTGTTTTCCATAGGCAATCTTTTGAGAGCTATAATTATTTACCTGGCTCATCACCGGGTATTGTGTGTTATTCACGGTCACATAATCTGATGTAGCTACAGTGGTTGAATTAAGAAAAGTTTCCTGGCTGGCAGCGCTGGAATAATTGGTATTGGTATTAGCGCCTAAACTTAATGTAGGATACAATTCTCCCTTTGCGACTTTCAATCCTTTTTCAGCGCTGAGTTTCCGCAGATCAACCGCTTTTACCAATGCCAGTTGTGTCAACGCTGTTGAATATATTTTATCAGGGGTGTCTTCATATTTGGTAGCCAGAGATTCTGTACTGATCTTTTCCAGCTCCATGGTTTTATCATAAGGGATATTCATGAGCTGGCATAATGTCAATTTGGATGATTCCAATGCATTTTGCGTATTGATGATACTCAACTGATCGCCGGCATATTGGCCTTTCAGGTCGGAGAGATCCGATGGACTGATAGCTCCCTGCTGATTGAGTACTTCCAATCTATCCACTTGTTGTTTTGAAAGGCCCAGTTGATTTTTTGCCTGCTGCAATTGTTCTTCATTGCTCAGCACCTGCAGGTACGCCAAAATGATGTTTATAGTGATATTATCTTTTGCCTGCTGCCAATCCATTTTAGAAGCCTGGTAAGCTAATGAAGTTTGTTTCACACTATTTAGCAGGGAAAACCCATTGAACAAAACAACACCGCTGCTCAAACTATAACTGCCGGTAGTGATGCTTTGATTGATATAACCATTGGTAAAAGGGTCAATGCTTCTGCCCTGGTTGATACCATGACTTACGGAACCATTCAGGTTGGGAAGTAGATTCAGCTTTGCCTGTTTCCAGTATATTTCATCGGACTGCATTTGCAAACCGCTTTGCTGTACCTGCAGGTTGTTGGTAATGCCCGTTTCAACACATTGCTGTAAGGTTAGCTTTTGTTCTTGTCCGTTTACAAATAAATATAAAATGACAAACGATAAACTTAAAAAAGTATTTTTCATTATTAATTATTAAATATTCATTATTAATTTTTCTGTACCATTCCATCGAGAAGGTTAATAATACGGGAACCGTAAGCAGCATTTTTTTCTGAATGCGTTACCTGGATGATAGTCATTCCTTCATCGTTCAGTTGTTTGAATAAATTCATGATCTCTTCGCCTTGTTTGGAATTCAAATTGCCGGTGGGTTCATCAGCCAGCAGCAGTTTTGGCCTTGCGATCAATGCTCTTGCAATGCCCACTAATTGTTGTTGCCCGCCTGAAAGTTGAGTTGGGAAAAGATCCTTTTTACCAACAATCTGGAAGCGATCTAAAATATCTGCCACCATCGCTTTTCGGTCACTGGTTTTAATATTCTGGTAGATCAGCGGCGTTTCGATGTTTTCATAAACGGTCAGTTCATCGATGAGGTGGTAGGCCTGAAACACAAAACCGATATATTGTTTGTATAAAGAAGAGCGTTGTTTTTCTTTCAGCTTGTGTACGGATTCATGAAGAAAATGATATTCACCTTCATTGAACTCATCCAGCATACCGATCACATTCAGCAGGGTGGATTTTCCGGAGCCGGAAGGCCCCATGATGGAAATGAATTCTCCTTCTTTTACAGACAGGTCCACATCTTTTAATAAGAAGGTGCGATGATTGCCTGTGTTCACCCATTTGTAGATCCCTTTTAATTCTAACATGGCTATTTTCAGTTTAATTTTTATTGTTCGTCCTTTATTTTCAACCCTTATGCCAACTATCAAATCCCCTGTGTAACAAGAGGTACGAAAAGTTTCGGTTTTGCAAGTGTACGAAAACGGACAGTGGTTGTGCAGATTCGCACATAAAAAAGATACTGTTCTCAAACTTTTTTAACAGCCAAAACTCACTCAGAACGAAGGCTGTTTACCGGGTTAGCGATTGCTGCTTTGATAGCCTGGATGCTGACAGATAGCAGTGCAATGAACAATGCTATTATGCCGGCGCCGATGAATATCCATAAACTGAGGTTGATCCGATATGCAAAATCCATCAACCATTTATTGATTGCCCACCAGGCAATTGGTGCAGCAATAACAATAGCTATAATGACCAATCTTAAAAAATCTTTTGATAACATCATGGTGATCTGCTGTACAGAAGCGCCAAGTACTTTTCGTATGCCGATCTCTTTGGTTCGTTGTTCTGCTGTAAATGCGGCCAACGCAAAAAGACCTAACCCCGAAATCACAATTGCTATGACTGAAAAAATAAAGATCAGCATTGATGTCTTTATATCTGATTTATACAATGTATTAAAGCTCTCATCTAAAAAATTATACGAAAAAGGCATGCCTGGAACAAAATGTGCCCAGACCGTTCCCGCATCACTCAAGGATTTTTGAATATTACCGGGCACAGTTTTTATAAAAAAATAGGAATCGCTTCCCTGGTTATTTGCTAAAACAAACGGCCCTATCTTTTCATGCAGATTTTTATAATGAAAATCTTCTACCACGCCAATGATTCTTCCTGTGTCGCCGCCATAAGTAAACCGTTGACCAATGGTAGGCATATGCATATTGAATTCTTTCTCCGCAGTTTCATTAATAATATAATTATGATAATCTTCTGATCCCGACCTAAACCACCTTCCTTCTTTTAATTGCAGTTGAAACATTTTCTGAAAATCCGCATCAACAGAAAGAATGCCGATAGTTGGTTTATAAGATGTATCTCGCCCATCCCAATCCGCATTATCGGAGCTGGACGATCCTACATTCACGATCTCTTCACCTCCTGTACAAACAGAAGCAATACTGCTTTGAGATTCTAATTCATGTTTCATACTTGCAAAAAAGCTTTTTGCAGCGCTATCACTCATTGATCCGTAAACTTTATAAGGAATATTGATCGAAGCAACCTGTGATACGTTATAGCCCGGATTAGTTGTTTGTATGAATTTCATTTGCCGGTACATCACTATGGTTCCAATAATGAGTGCAATAGATAATCCGAACTGAAATACTACCAACACTTTCCGGATCATGCCATCACGCAATTTTAGAACACTTCTTCCCCTGAAAAAATTTAGTGGTTTGAAAGAAGAGAGCAGGATAGCAGGGTAAATACCATTTAGTATGGTTGCTACCAATAAGGTCCCTATCAAAACTTTCCATAGAGTAATGGAAGTAAGCGGAAGTACAAATATTTTTTCAGTAATAGAATTGAATACCGGGAGGCATAATTTTATAATGAGCAACGTGATGAGCAAAGCAATAAAACTTATTGTCAATGATTCTGCAATGAATTGGAAAAACAAATGTTTTTTTTCTGCGCCCGCAATTTTCCGAACGCTTACTTCTTTGGAGCGCAAGCTGGCTTTTGCGGTAGTCAGATTTACATAATTAATGCAGGCAATAACAAGCAACAATAATCCCAGTAAACTGAAAATATAAGTTGTTTTTTTATTACCATGTGGTAGAGAAGAGTTTTGCAGATCGGTTTCAAAATACATATCACGCAAACCGACAAGGCTTACTTTATCGGTGTGAGTGGTTCTGTTCATGTTTATGATATTATTCAGCTTGGTTTCCACAAGGGATTTTTTGGCCGAAGGCTGTAATTTCAAAAAGGAGATGTAATTGAAATTATTCCAGTCATTTTTGGTATTTGTTCTTTTAGGGTTGGATAAATATCCATCCAGTTGCATCATCAGGTCATACTGAAAACTCGAATTGTTAGGATTGTCTTTCACTACTCCATCAACCGTATAATTTATTGTATCTAATTTAATGACTTGTCCGATGGCTTCGGCATTGCCAAAATATTTCTTTGCAGTGGATTCGGTAAGCACGACACCAAAAGGGTCTTTGGAAAAACTCAAAGCATTCCCTTGTACAAAATCATATTTAAAAACATTAAACCAACTACTTTCTACATAAGAAGGTTTTTTTTCTGTAAAGAGTTTGTTATTAACACTGAATACCAGGTTGTATGCAGTGAGCAATTTCACAGCTTGTTCCACCTCAGGTATTTGCTTCACTGCAAAATCAGTGATTGGTCTTGGTGAACGTTCCCAAACCCAGGTTTCTGTGCTGCTTATCTGTATGTTATTTGTGATCCGGTAAATATTTTCTTTACCGGGGTGATAATTATCAAAGCTCACTTCATTTTGTACCCATAAAAAAATAAATACAGCCGCTGTCATACCTACTGATAGTCCAAGGAGATTAATCGAACTGGTAAACTTATTTTTCCATAGATTTCTGAAAGCCGTTTTAAAATAATTTCTAAACATAATAAATCGTTTTTCTTATAAGTTCCAGAAAGCTGTTGACAATTTCTTACTCTGTTCTCAAACTTTTCACCGGGTTAGCAATCGCTGCTTTGATAGCTTGAAAACTAACTGTAAGAAATGCAATTAGGGCAGCCGCAAAACCTGCGATCACAAATATCCACCAACTGATAGAAATGCGATAAGCAAAATCTTCCAGCCATTTATTCATAGCCCACCATGCAACAGGTGTGGCAATGATGATAGCTATTATTACTAATTTCAGAAAATCTTTTGAGAGTATCACCGTGATATTGGATACAGATGCTCCAAGCACTTTGCGAATCCCGATCTCTTTGGTACGCTGAGTCACCATAAAAGCCATTAAACCAAGCAAACCAAGACAGGTGATCAGGATAGCCATGCTGCAAAATGTTGACATTAGTGTTCCTAATCTTTGTTCCGAACGATACAGTGCATCATACTCTTCATCGAGGAAACTATAATTGAAAGGACGCATGGGTGCGAAGGTCTTCCATGTTTTTTCAATTTTACCGAGAGTGGCTTGTATGTTTCCCGGACCGAGTCGTACTATAACACTGCCGAAATATTGCGGATTATTAAATAACACTACAGGCTCGATCTTGCTGTGCATGGAACTAATATGAAAATCTTTCATTACACCTACGATAGTGCCTGGGCCTGTCAAACCCAGAAGTGTTTTTTTACCAATAACATCAATGGGTTTCAAACCGTAATGACTAAGAAATGCTTCATTTACGATGAACTCATTCACTGTGCTATCACCTTTGATCCTGGATGGATCAAAATTTCTTCCTGCCAGCAATTGAATACCGAGTGTTTGCAAATAATGATCATCGCCTGCGATACCTCCTACAGTATTCCAATCATTGCCGGATGTTGGATTGGGATTTATAGAAAAACCATTCCCTACTACTGTTTGAAATGGCGAACGCCAGACCTGTGATACATCCTGAACGCTGCTGATCTTTCTTAATTCTGTTGAAAATGCCCCCAACTGATCATAGATGTCAGCGTTGCCACGGATCAACACAACATGATCTTTATCCAAACCTAATTTTTTTGATTGCATATAATTAAGCTGGTACCGTACAATGAAAGTTCCTAAGATCAATATCACAGAAATTGCAAATTGAAATACGACCAGGCTTTTTCTTACCGACAATCCCGACCTGTTTGTTTTAATCAATACTTTTTTTAAGGTCTCAACTGGTTTAAATCGTGAAAGCACCAGGGAAGGATAAAAACCCGCCAACAGTGAAATTAATAACGTTCCTAAAATAATGTATGGGAAAAATGAACTTTGAAAAATGTAGAATGGAATATCTTTTCCTAATAGGTTGTTCAGGTATGGCAATAACAATTTAACTGCAACAATTGAAATAACGACGGCGGCAAGAACTAGTAAAAACGATTCAGCCATAAATTGTATGAATAATTGTCCGAAGCTGGCGCCAACTGTTTTTCGTATACCCACTTCTTTGGATCGGGTAGATGTCTTAGCTGTGGCAAGATTGATATAATTGGCACAGGCAATCAATAGAACTAAAATAGCGATCGTAATAAATATGCGAATGTATTTGAAATCTGTAATGGCTAACTGATTTTGGAAATTGAACACCTGTGTATTGAAATGAACATCATTCAGCGATTCTAATCTCAGGTGCAATGCATTTTGGCTGGCAGTTTGGTTTTTGTCAGATGGTGGATTGACCCATGCTTCGATCTTATCAGCCAGTGTTGCAACATTAGTATGCGGTTTTAGTAACAGGTATGTTGAGTAATTCGGATTGTTCCATTCAATTTTTGATTCTGAACTATCGAAACCGTCAATGGTATAAAATGAGGTCAGGAAATCGAAAGTAAAATGAGAGTTGGCCGGAACGTTCTCTATTACTGCGCTGACGATAAATTCTTTTTTGTTGTTGAAGAGCAAACCCTGGCCCACAGGATTTTCTTTCCCAAAATATTTAACAGCCATATCCTTTGTGATCACCAATGTATTGGGCTTATTCAATGCGTTATTCAGATCGCCGGCTATAGGTTTGAAATCAAAAACTTTAAAAAAATTGGGATCGGCATAGCAAAAATTTTTTTCATCAAAGAGCACATCGCCACGCCGGATAGTTCTTGGCGACCATTCCGCCATGAAGCGGGTTGCATCTTCTATTTCAGGAAACTTTTTTTTCAGTTCCGGCGCAACAAATACCGGTACCGATGGTGAAATGGTTTCGCTTCCACTCATAAGAACATCATAATTGATACGGTAAATGCGATCTTTTTTGGTATGAAACTGATCAAAACTCATTTCATACTTAACGAATGAAAAGATCAGCAGGCAGCAGGTGATGCCAATTGCTAATCCAACCAAATTGATGATCGAAGAAGATAAATTTTTTTTCAGTGACCTGAATCCGAGGATGAGATTCTTTTTGAACATAAAATTCTATTTTACTTTTTTAGGTATTCGGTTCTTAAACTTTTTACCGGGTTTACTATTGCCGACCGGATCGTTTGAATACTTAATGTGATCAATGCAATAACTATCATGGAAAAACCTGTCAGCGCAAAAACCCACCAACTGACTGTTGTCCGGTAGGCAAAATCCTGCAGCCATTTATTCATAGCCCACCATGCCAGCGGCGCTACTATAATAAAAGCGATGATCACTAATCGTATAAAATCTTTTGACAACAACGAAACAATTTGTGCGACGGAAGCACCCAACACTTTTCTCACTCCGATCTCTTTAGTTCGTTGAGTGGTGGTATAGATCACCAAACCCAACAATCCGAGACAACTGATCACAATAGCAAGGCCTGCGGACCAGTTCAGCAATTGAGATGTTTGTTGCTCTTTTTTATAAAACGTTTCAATGCTTTTGTCAAAAAAAGTATAGTTGAAATCATCTTCAGGATATACTTGTTTCCATGCTGTTGCCATTTGGGCAATTGTTTTTTTCCAGCCATCGGTATTTTTCCCGTTTGAAGCTAACAATACGTGGAATGTAGAATGAGATTCAGACTGACAGGTATACACCAATGGCGCAATACTGCTATGCAATGATTTGGTATTAAAATCCGCCAGCACTCCAACGATTGGAATCTTTCCACTTCCCCGATCAATTGATTTTCCAACTATATCAGCCGGATTTTTGTAGCCCAGAAATTTTGCATACGCCTCATTAGCTAAATATTCACGGACAGTATCGCTTTGTTGCAAATTGCGGCCCGCAATGATCTTAATTTTATACAGGTTAAAATAATTGGTATCGGCGTCTTTTACTTCCACGCTGGTTTCGATCTCTTTTCCATCTTTATTGAATTTCATGGTTGAAATATTGGTGTTGTTGGATGCCGGGGGCGATCCTGCCAAACTCAGTTTTTCAATACCGGGAATAGCCTGCAATTTTTGCTGAAGAACAAATTGTTTATTGTCCGGATGATGATGATTGAATGGTACATTGAAGTTAATGATCGCATCTTTTCTGAAACCCATGTCTTTATTCAATGAAAAACGGATCTGTTTTCCAACGACGAGAGTGGCTATGATAAAAAATTGTGCGATCATGAATTGTGATACGGTCAACGTTTTGCGTACCCATACTCTTCGGCTTTTTGACGTATTGGCATAGGCAAGATTTTTCAACACCAATACGGGCTTGTATCCGGATAGGATCAGCGCAGGGTAAAAACCAGACAGCAAGCTCACCGTTACCACAAGCGCTAACAAGAAAAGCAGGATATGCGGCTGTCTCAACAGGTCAAAATGTAAACCATCCGGAATAAAAGAAGAAAACAGTTTCAGTATAAAAGGTGTGAGTATGATAGAAATGAGTGCAGCAAATAACGTCAACAAAAATGTCTCGCTAAGAAATTGTATTACGAGGTGGCTTCTCGAACTTCCCATGGTTTTTCGAATGCCGATCTCTTTTGCTCTCTGTGCCGCTTGTGCTGTGGTCAGGTTAATGAAATTGATACAGCCTAACAGCAGCAGGAATAAAGCAATTGCGATCAACCCATAGAGCGTTGGTTTATGTGCCTGTGTTTGATCAAAGGCATCAAAGTCAGAATTAAAATGAATATCGGAAAGCGGTTGAAGAAAATGATCGGTGCTGAGATAAGCGTCTTTTTCATGTTTTTTTCTAATTGCAGCTAATTCTTTATTGATAGCAGCGGTATCTGGTTTGTTTTTGAACTTAACGAAAAATTGAGACGAAGAACTAACACTGCCCCATTCATCCCAGCCGTTTATATGTTTCAATTGCTCGATGTAGGTAGGAAGCGAGATGAATTCTTTAAACGTAAAATCGGTGATCTCATCCAGGTCTTTTACAATTCCGGCTACTGTAGCTTTTATAGTATCATCATAAGTGATAACCTGTCCTACAGCTTTTGTTATATCAGGAAACGGGAAGTAAGTTTTAGCACGGCTTTCTGTAAGAACTACCTGGTTAGGTTCGTTCAATATTTTATCGGGAGAACCGGCGAGCCACTGATAGGGAAATAGTTTGAAGTAATGATCATCTGTATAAATGATGTCTTTTTGCTTTTTGAAAACTTTATTTTCTCCGTTATTAGTTACAATAACTTTTGGTGGGTTGGCAGTCCAGAAAACCGATGATTCTTCAATTCCCGGAATTTCGGCCCTCACAGCATCGGGCAACGGGCCCGGCACTCCTGAATTTTTAAAATCATTATCCGGGAAATGCATATTGGTGACGACCCGGTAAATGCGGTTCTCGTCTTTCCGGAATTTTTCAAAGCTGAATTCATAATGTACGATCAGGTAAATGACCAGGGCAGCGCTGATACCAATAGCCAAGCCTGTCATATTGATAAAAGCGAAAACACGGTTTCGCCGGAAATTCCTGATGGCAACAATGAAATAATTTTTTATCATAATTATTGTTTTATTCGGTTCGTAAACTTTTTATGGGGTTGGCTATCGCAGCTCTGATCGCCTGGAAACTTACTGTCAGAATTGCGATCGCTAATGATGCTACTATTGCAATGGCAAACATCCACCAACTGATGCCGATGCGATAAGCAAAATCTTTTAACCAGCTATTCATCAGCCACCAGGCAATCGGGAAGGAGATCAGTGCGGCGATCAGCACCAACTTAACGAATTCAATAGATAGAATCCGGACAATACTCCCCACATTTGCTCCTAACACTTTTCGAATGCCGATTTCTTTTGTTCTTCTTGCTACAGTAAGTGTAGCGAGGCCAAACAATCCCATGCATGCAATGAATATTGAAAGCGCCGAAGCGATTTTTGAGATCACTGCGGTTCGCTGTTCCTGCTTGTACTGCGCTGCAATGCTTTCATCCAAAAAATGGTATTCAAATTCCTGGTCCGGAGCTACCGATTTCCAAACTTGTTTTAATATGGCAAGGTTTGCAGAAAGATTTCCCGGTTTTAATCTCACTGAAATGCGGGGCTGAGGGGCAGCAGTGAAATTCATGTCCTGTACTCTGCGAAGAAAACTATCCGGCATAATTACCAGTGCCAAGGGTTGCACTTTCGTATGCAACGATTCATAATTAAAATCTTTTACCACACCAATGATCTGTTGCTCCATTTTACCCGGTAATTTTTTCCCGATAGCATTATCCCATCCATATTCTTTTACCAGTGCTTCATTCACGATCATCGACGAAGTATAATCTGCCGGGTTATCGGCCATGAAATCTCTGCCCTGGACTATTTGTATGCCCATTGTTTTTATAAAATAAGGGTCAACAGCATTGAACTGGAGATTGCGATACACATTTTTATCATCAGTATATCCAACGTTGACCCAGGGAGTTTCTGAAAAACTCATAATTGAAACCGAAGCTCCTGCTACCTGTGGTTGTTTCATTAATTCATTCCGATAAAGTTCGGCAAGTGGCATTCCGATTTTTCGTGGTTTGTTGGTGGGAACAATAACGACCTGGTCTTTCTGATAACCCAGATCTTTATTCTGCAAATAATTTAATTGATCGCCGATAACGATCGTACAAACGATCATGCCGATTGATGTAACAAATTGTCCTGTGATCAGGCTTTTACGAAAGAAACCTCCTTTAATTCCAATATTTAATTTCCCTTTTAAAATTTCTACCGGCTTAAACCCGGAAAGAATGATCGCCGGGTAAATGCCGGCAATAAGACCGATCAGCAGTATTAATGCTAAACAATAGAGGATAAACACAAGATCAAAATGCAGGCTGAGCTGTTTGTTGATGACCTGGCTGAATGGATGGACGAGTATCGCTGCTAATATAATGCCGATCACAACGGAGATGATGGTCAACAGCACTGCTTCGCCCCAAAACTGGCGAATGAGTTGTTGCCTTTCTGCACCCAGCACTTTACGAACACCCACTTCCATTGCTCTTGTTGCTGATCTTCCTACTGAAAGTGTGATGAAGTTGATGCAAGCAACGATCAGGATCAAAATACCAATGGTTAAAAGGATATAAGAGTACTATGGATTGCTGATCGGTTCGATGCCGGCCGGCAGGCTTGTATCGAGATGAATTTTAGTAATCGGCTGCAGATTCACAGTATAACTTCCTTCTTTATAATCTTCTCCAAGGTTTTGTTTGATCATAGAAGGGAATTTTTTCACCAGCTGATCAGCCTTTACATTTTTATTCAATAGCACATAAGTCTCTGCATATACACTAAACCAGCTCTTCAATGCATTCGGGGTAAATAAAAATTTAGCATCTGAAAAAGGAACAAGGGCATTGAACTTTATACTGGACTCTTCCGGTGCAGATTTGGCAATGCCTGATACAGCAAAAAGCACTTTATCAGTTCCAAGTTGTACTTCAATGTTTTTTCCAATGGGGTTTTTATTTCCAAAAATTTTTTTAGCTGTGTTTTCTGTAAGAATAATGGAATTGTTGGTTGGAAATGGATTATTACGATCTCCTTGTAAAAGTTTGAAATCAAACATGCGAAAAAAAGTGGAATCCACCATCCGCATGTCTTCACTAAATGATTGTTCGCCGCTTTGAAGCAGGCTTGTAAAATTAAAAACCCGGCAGGTGGATTCAATTTCCGGATAGCTGGCCTGTATCGTATTGGCAAGCACTAATGGAGTTACAATATCGATGATGTCATTTTGTTTTTCATAATGTTCCCGCACCCATGCCCGGTAAATTCTGCCAGACTTGCTATGAAATTTGTCATAACTAAATTCACTCCTGACAAATAGCATGATCAGGATACAGCAGGTAACTCCCACCGCCATTCCCAAAATATTAATAGCGGTGTATTCTTTAAAACGAAGCAAATAGCGCCATGCTACTTTAAAGTAGTTTCTTAGCATAACATACAATTTATCTATCAGCGATCAGCTGATATTATTTAGTGAATCTTTTATTCCGTTCTCAAACTTTCCTGACAGCCGGAGCTCATTCAGAGCGAAGGCTGTTCACCGGGTTTGCTATTGCTGCTTTAACAGCAAGGAAACTTACCGTCAGCAATGAAATGATGACCGCAATGATCCCGGCGATTAAAAATATCCACCAGCCAATGCTGACCCGATACACAAAATCCTGCAACCATTGATTCATGACCCACCAGGCAATTGGAAAAGCAATGATGGATGCTACAATGACCAGACTCAAAAAATCTTTTGATAAAAGAGTAATTACATTCGGCACACTGGCGCCTAATACTTTCCGGATGCCAATCTCTTTCGTTCGTTGCTGAATAGAATAGGCAGACAATCCGAATAA
>DASZPW010000137.1:0-2887 GCA_035550155.1 Chitinophagaceae bacterium
TGGCAATTAAATTCTAATCTGGTTAGAAATTCACAGTTTAAAATATCTTGAACCTCTCATAGCAAGCTTTCTCCAATGCTTCCCGATCATCAGGATGTGCAATATTGATGAGCGCTTTGGCTCTTTGCCGGAGATTTTTTCCAAAGAGATATGCAATGCCGTATTCGGTAACAATGTAGTGAGCATGTGCTCTTGTCGTAGTTACATCAGCGCCGGCTTTTAAAAAAGGAACAATGCGGGGCACTCCCTTCGCTGTTCTTGATGGCAACGCACTGATCGGTTTTCCTCCTTCACTTAATGAAGCACCACGAATGAAATCCATCTGCCCGCCTACGCCGGAATATTGATAAGTGCCTATAGAATCTGCACAGATCTGCCCGGTAATGTCCACTTCAATCGCACTGTTGATGGCAACCATTTTATTGTTGCGGCGGATCACATGCGTCTCATTCACATAATCAATATCCAGGAACTGAAATGCAGGATTGTCATCTACATAATCATATAATCTCTTTGTGCCTAATGCAAATGCGCTAACTGCTTTATTTGGGTGAATTTGTTTGTATTTATTATTGATGATATCTTTTTCAAAGAGATCAATGATACCATCGGAACACATTTCCGTATGCATTCCAAGATCTTTGTGATTGGTCAATGAACGCAACACAGCATCCGGAATAGAACCGATGCCCATTTGCAAACAACTGCGGTCTTCGATCAACGATGCGATATATTCTCCTATCTTCATTTCGACCGGCCCCACTTTATCGCCATACCGAACTTCATACAACGGATCGTCACATAGAACAACACTGTGAAAACGGCTGCTATGGATCAATCCGTCACCATGTGTGCGGGGCACATTTGGATTCACCACGGCGATCACATGCTTTGCGGTATTCACAGCGGAACGGGCAATATCAACTGAGACGCCCAACGAACAATATCCATGTCTATCAGGTGGAGAAACCTGCACCATCGCTACATCAATACCTAAAATATTTTTTTTGAATAATTCAGGTATTTCACTGAGAAAAACGGGAACATAATCGGCATACCCTTCATTCACAGAAGAGCGGATGCTGCCGGATACAAACAATGAGTTCACATGAAAACTACCGGCATATTCCGGCTTCGCCACTTCTATATCTCCATAAACACTAATGAAAACCAGTTCCACATCTTTTAACCGATGAGATTGCTTCGCTAGTTCTTTCAACAAACAAACGGGTGTTTGTGCACTGCCATGAACATATACACGATTGCCGGATTGAATGATGGAGATCGCTTCTTCTGCTGTCTTATAAACAAGTGGATTATTCATGCAGCAAAAATATCCATACTCCCGGAACAGAGGATTGATTATTGTTTTGTAAGCGGCTGATAAGAATCAACAACTATTTTGAGATAAACCACTCTACCGCCAGTTCATATCCTTTCAATCCCAAACCGAAGATGCTGCCTATGGCTTTGCCGGAGATATGAGATATTTTTCTGAAATCCTCTCTTGCATGGACATTGGAAATATGCACTTCGATAACGGGTGTTTTTATTGCTGCTACTGCATCGCCCAATGCAACAGAAGTATGTGTATATCCGCCGGGATTAAAAATAATGCCATCATGATCAAAACCTACTCTTTGAATTTCATTAATTAGTTCGCCTTCGACATTACTTTGAAAATATGTGAAACTGACTTGCGGAAATTTTTTCTTCAATTGTTCCAAAAATTGTTCAAAAGACATGTTACCATAGATATCAGTTTCCCTTTTGCCAAGAAGATTGAGGTTGGGACCGTTGATGATTGCGATTTTCATTACACGAATTACACTAATTTTTCCGAATTATTCTAATTCCCTCTGACGATCTGAAAGCAACCCAAAAATAATAAGGTTAATGAATCTCCCGTCTTTGATCTCACATTCATACATTTTGCCTTCACAAACAAAACCAAGTTTTTCTAATACCCTGCTACTGGCTTCATTACCTTCTTCCACAAATGCTTCAAGACGATGGATGCCTTTTTCTTTCCGGCAATAAGCGATAACAGCTTTTAGAGTTTCTGTTACAATTCCTTTATTCCAATATTGAGGAAAAATCCAAAACCCTATCTCTGCTTTTTTATGCTCCGGCTTAAAATAATAGTATGCAACTACTCCTATTTTTTCACCTGAAGTTTTATCAACGATCTTCCAGGAACAACCGGTATTTTCTTTTAAATTTTTTTCATACCAATCCATTTGCTTTTTTGTAGCTTCCAATGAATCATATCTTACTCCATAGAAACGAATAATATCAGGATGGCTCAATCCTTCGAAGATAAATTGCTGATCCTCCGGAAAGATTTGCTGTAAGAAAAATCGTTCAGTCGTTAGTAGTGGAAACATTAATGAGTCAGTATTCGATCAATGGCTACTTATTCTATTAGTTTTCATTTTTTATCATCTCAATAAACTCATCAAATAAATAACGGCTATCATGTGGTCCGGGTGTGCTCTCGGGATGGTACTGAACTGAAAACGCTGGCTTATTTTTTAGCCGAATACCTTCAATGGATTGGTCATTGAGATTAAGATGCGTCACTTCTACATTCTTTGCTTTTTTCACTGCATCAGGATCTACTCCGAAACCATGATTCTGCGTGGTGATCTCACATTTGCCGGTGAGAAGGTTTTTTACCGGGTGATTCAATCCCCGATGGCCATGATGCATTTTGAAAGTAGGAATACCATTCGCCAATGCCAGCAATTGATGGCCGAGGCAAATCCCAAAGACGGGTTTATCTTCTTTCAAAATATCTTTTACTGTTTCAACAGCATAATCCATCGACGCCGGATCGCCGGGACCATTGGAGAGAAAATATCCCGACGGATTAAATTGCTTTAAT
>DASZPW010000138.1:0-3554 GCA_035550155.1 Chitinophagaceae bacterium
CGGATCCATGTTTCAGGATCGGGTTTGCTGCGAGCCACGTCATCAGCGCTGATGATCGCATCGAAATAATTTCGAGTATTTGTTCCGTCCAACACAAAATCGATATTAAAACGAATCGCTGCAGAACCGATCGCCATTTTGATTCCTTTATTATATGATTGTTTCAAAAAATCTTCAAGACCATCTGTAAGTCTCAGCACAGGTGCAAATTCCTTTTGATATTGCTTTTCCTTTTCAAAACTCATCCGGTCTTTTTCTTCCAGGGTAAACCGGCCGGGAAAAACCCGTTCAAGCAGCTCATGATTTTTGCCATAACATTCTTTCTTCGTTTGTTCCACGCTGATGTTGGCGCCGAGTTCATTGAGAATGCGGTACCATGCTCTTACATGAAAATGCATGTCATCGATCATGGTGCCATTGAGGTCAAATAAAAATGCTGAATAATTTGCGAAGGGATGATCCGACTGTTTCATTGATGTAAAGTTATCCAATTATTTGTCCACTCTGAACCAGTCAAAATCTGCATAGCCAGAATCATTAGTTTTACCAGTTCTTGTACAAAAAATTCCTGTTTTTGCACCGACCCAACGGCCAGGTTGAGCTACAAATATTTCTCCCGCATTATTAAAATGCATTCCATCCGTACTGTAACTAAATTGGCAATGGGCATTGCCTGACACGTGAACCCTGAAATAAATTGTTGCTGAAGAAATTTTTTCAATTGGGGTTTCCTGTTCAGGTGATCCCCGGTCCGCCTGCCTGCATTTCACAAAAGAAAGATAGTTGCCATCATGTTGTTTCGTTACTTCCAAACAGAAATAATCCGCTCCAAAAACAATAAGACCGGTTTTTTCTCCGTCCGTTCCCGGTTTGAAAACACATTTTGTAGTCACTGTAAATTCGTCTGACGGGAATTTTTGCATCAGAATATTCGGCACATCCCATAAATTTTTAGCGCTATCCGGAATTTCATAAGAAAATAACCGCAAAAAACTTCCCGTCAAAAAAGACCAGGTTAATTTTGAGTTTGCCTGCCATTGCCATTGCAGCCCCAATTTAGTATCGTTGAATTCATCAGATTCCTGTGGCGTTTCAATCGGAAATTTTTTGCCCACATTGGGTTTCTTATAAATAAGAACAGGCTCGCCTTTTCCATCACCATCTTTGTCACTACCGATCACCGGCCAATCATGTATCCACTTCATCGGTTGCAAATGCACCACTCTTCCATAAGCACCTTTATCCTGGAAATGGATGAACCAATCTTCACCGGTTTGTGTTGTCACCCAGGCACCCTGGTGCGGACCGTTGATCGATGATGTTCCCTGGTCCATGACCACTCTTCTTTCATACGGACCATAAATGTTTTTGCTGCGCAAAACTAATTGCCAACCGGAAGTTACACCGCCAGCAGGAGCGAAAATGTAATAGTACCCGTTGCGCTTATAGATCTTAGGCCCTTCGACCGTTGGATCTTTTTCATGTCCATCATAAACTAACACACCGTCATCGATCACTTTTGTTCCGCCCGCATTTAATTTATTTATTACCAAAATACTTTTAATTCCTGCCCGGCTCCCAGCAAACGCATGAATCAAATAAACATTACCATCATCATCCCACAATGGGCAGGGATCGATCAATCCTTTACCCCCCTGTACTAAAATTGGTTCACTCCATGGTCCTGAAATATTTTTTGCTTTTATCAGGTAAATCCCGAAATCAGGATCGGGATAATAGATATAAAATTCTTTGTTGTGGTAACGGATGGACGGTGCCCATACTCCATTACCATGTTGCGGTTTTGAAAAATGATCGTAAGGTATTTGCTTTGTTAATGCATGTCCTATAATAGCCCAATTTACCAAATCCTTTGAATGAAGTATCGGCAATCCGGGGATATGATTAAAACTTGATGAGATGAGATAATAATCATCTCCAACTCTTATGGCATCGGGGTCGGAATAATCAGCATTAATAATAGGATTTTTATAAGTGCCATCACCATTATCGGCAATCCAAACTTTAGATATATAATTATTTTGTCCCGCTGCCGATTCAAAAAAAATTAATAGTAGTATAATTAATTGAACTTTCATTGTAATGGATTCCAATCTCTAAAAACATTTTTCAATGAATATTTTTTTACTTCTTCAGTTGTTAATTGCCTGGACCATGCTACTCTTTTTGCCGGGTTGGAAGAAGGACCATAGTTTTCATATTCTGCATAACGGGTAAACTTGTAATTATCAGTATTGTTCCAATTGGACCACCCTTCCGGCTTGATATGCTGGCCAATATAACAATGAATATAGGTGACAGAAGCGTAAGGTCTCCAGGGTCTCCCCAATGAAACATTATGCAAATCAGTATCACCCGTCAGCACACAATCATTAAAAATATAACCAAACGGCTGCTCCTCCGGGGTTGAGGCTGCAGTGACATGAGAATTCTTTTTACTATGGATATGACATCTTTCAAACCATACAGTAGAAGACCCGAAAATGAAATCTGTTGTTCCTTCGATATAACAATCTTCATAGTACTGCCTGCTGTCAGGGTTATTCGTAAACAAAACATCCTGGTTACCGATAAAACGACAATTGCGGAAAACCGCCTTATCACCGTCTGACTCTACAGCAACAGCCTGGCCTGCTGAGAAACCTGCATCATTTTGAAATGTGATATTTTCTGCTTTGAAATTTTTGCTTTGAATCAAAAAACTCCAGGAAGTCCTGGTATTAATCGTGTCCCCCTTCTCTGAAATTTTCCCGGTGTGATCATCGTATGTCAAAATGGTTTTGAATTTATCTTCCCCGAGCAGGGTAATAAAATTTTTTGATGCATCAAGGTGAAGTTTTTCCCTGTAGATCCCGTTTTTTACAAATACCAGGAATGGATTTTTATTATTTACAGGAATGGCATCCAGGGCTTGCTGCACTTCTTTATAATCACCGCTTCCATCCGGAGCCACTGTGAACACAATTGTATTTTGTTGTTGATCAAAAACTTTATTTAAGAATTCATCGACGATATGAACAGTTGAATCAAACCAGGGTTGGAATAAACAAAATGAATGGGGAGAATTTTCAAATTCATGCACTTCTGTAAAAACATTGTGTTGATTCATCACATTTATATAATCGGTTCTTCCCGCATGCATTCTTGCGATACTGCTATTAATAAACAATGTGGGAGGATTCTGTTTGCCCACATAAGTAAGTGATGACGCTTCTTTCCACAAACCGGGATTTTCAGTTTTAGAATAGCCAAACCAAAAAGTAGCTGCAGATGTTTTTTTACTGTCATCTCCTTCACCGGATTCAGGATGAATGAAAGCTAATATCCCGTCTATGTCAATCACAGCATGAACCCAACTTGAACTACCAGGCAAACAATTATTATTTCCTTCAAATTTTTGGATGCCATTTGTAGATCCCATAAAAGCGGCCAATTCTCCGCCGGCAGACAAACCTAACACTGCAATACGTGACGAATCAATATTATATTCTTTGGCATGCGCATGCACCCAACGAATAGAAGTTTTGATATCA
>DASZPW010000139.1:0-15139 GCA_035550155.1 Chitinophagaceae bacterium
GCAGTGAACTGGACCGCGGATGGAATAAAGACCTGCTCATTGAATGCCAGCCATCCTTCCTGTTCCAGTGCTTTCAATGAAAATAAAACTGTATGACTATTGAGTTTGAATTTTTTTATAAAATCAGCAATATCGAAATCATAAGATTCACCCTGTCCGCTGTCGGATGGAATCTGTAAATAATTAGAAACTGCCTGGTACACATTTCTTATTTCTGACAGCGGCGGAAATCGCTGTGTGGTCAGTTCTTCTAATTCATGCAGATCTTTTTCATCGTACAATAAAACAGCAAACGATTTTTTCCCATCCCGCCCGGCACGGCCCGCTTCCTGGTAATAATTTTCCAGGCAATCCGGAACATCGGCATGGATCACCGTTCGGACATCAGGTTTATCAATGCCCATTCCGAATGCATTGGTGCAAACGATCACTCTTGTCTTATTTTGGATCCACTCTTCTTGTTTTCTGTTACGATCTTCCTGTGCCAATCCTGCATGATAATAGTCGGAAGAAATATTTTGCAAATGCAACAATTCGCTGATCTCCTTCGTACGCTTCCTGCTTTTGCAATACACGATCGCACTTCCCGGAACTTTTTTGAGAATTTCAATGATCTTATTGATCTTGGAATCAACTTCAAAAACACTGTAAGAAAGATTAGGGCGTTCGAAAGATTGACGAAAGATATTTTGGTTTTTGAATTTTAATTTTTCACAAATATCCTCTTGTACTTCGGGTGTTGCTGATGCTGTTAAAGCTAATACCGGAATATCGGGCAATTCTTCTCTCAATGCAGCGATGCGTAAATACGGCGGACGAAAATCATAACCCCATTGGGAAATACAATGAGCCTCATCAACAGCGATGAGGTTGATGTCCATGCCAGGCAGATATTCTTTGAATAATGCTGTTTCTAATCTTTCCGGAGAAACGTAAAGGAATTTACAATTGCTATTCGTAGCCACTTTCAATGTATTCATAATTTCCTTTCTGCTCATGCCGGAATAAATGGCAAATGCTGTGATACCTTTTTTCCTGATATTTTCTACCTGGTCTTTCATCAATGCAATGAGTGGTGAAATAACGAGGCACATTCCTTCTTTTGCAAGCGCAGGAATTTGGTAGCATAAAGATTTTCCGCCACCGGTGGGCATTAAGGCAAGCGTATCTTTTCCCTCTAAAATAGACTCAATGATTTCTTTTTGTAATGGACGAAATGAATCGAACCCCCAATATTGTTTGAGGATCTCGTCAATCATGAGACGTGAATCGTGAGTTTCAGCATGATCAATCATTACGAAATCATCTTTGAAATTATTTGAAAACATCTTACGAGTAAATCGCCCAATTCTTTCAACTTCTCTCTTATAACATAATCTAATTCGACTGCAATATCCAAGGCAGCATCAATTTC
Source organism: Chitinophagaceae bacterium (assembly GCA_035550155.1). Classification (GTDB taxonomy): domain Bacteria; phylum Bacteroidota; class Bacteroidia; order Chitinophagales; family Chitinophagaceae; genus UTBCD1. Next base: position 1,415 of record DASZPW010000139.1, read on the forward strand.
GACAAGCGATCCTCTTGCAATTTCGTAAAATCGTTTTCTTTCAGCAATTGATTTTCTGCTGCAACCTTCGGCAACATTTAGGTAAACTGATAAAGCAGCTCGCCTGATTTGCTGCGTCAATCCGAATTTTTCTTCGGCTGGAAATACTTTTGTTTCTTTATAGCAGCTTAAAACAAACATACGGGAAACAATAAAAGCGTCAAACTTGGTGTGTGAAAGTTCGAGGAACATGGTCAATGGTTTTTTCTAAGCTAAGAAATTCTTGAAAATAGTGATGTTTTAATTACTCACTACTCACGATTGACAATTCACGATTTCATTCTACTTTTTTTGTAAATAATCTTACTGAATTAATGGCTAGTACGACATCGCTGAATCCCATGGCTAATGCGGCAAAAGAAGGAGTAAGAAGTCCGAATGCTGCGATTGGAATCGCAATAATATTATAGAAGAATGCCCAGAAAAGATTTTGTTTGATAGTATTGAAAGTTTGTTTACCCAATCCTAATGCTGTTGGAAGTTTTGTAAGGCCATGACTCATCAATACCACTTGTGCCGTTTGCATAGCAAGTTGTGAAGCATCGCTGATAGAAATACCGATTGTGGCTTTTGCCAATGCAGGTGCATCGTTGATACCGTCACCAACCATGATCGTTGGAATTGATGCAGTCAGTTCGGCGATCGTTTCCATTTTTTGTTGTGGTGTTTGTTCTGCTTTCACTTCATCGATTCCAAGTTCTTCAGCTAACTTTTTACTTTTTTGATACCGATCACCGGTGAGCAGGATCGTTTTGATACCTTTTGAATGCAGGTAATTGATAACTGTCTTTGACTCCGGACGCAATTCATCTTTTACATCGATCCAGCCAAGCAAGGTCTCATTTTTTGTGATGTACACGTTATGCGAATCATCACTAACCAGCGATCCGGCCATTTTGTAAGAACCTGCTGTATAAATATTTCCTTCCTTGTTCTCGGCTTTTATTCCGACGCCTTTTATCTCATCCACTTTTTTCCATCGTATTTCATCTTTTGTCTTCCATTCTTTCACTATGGATTTGGCGATCGGATGACTGGCATATTTTTCCAATGAAAAAACGATCTTTTTAAATTCCTCTTCGTTGATATTTTCAAAATGAAAACCGGCAATTTGAAATTTTCCTGTGGTCAGCGTTCCGGTTTTATCAAAAACAGCCTGCCTGATATCTTTAAATAACTCCAGGCTTGTTGCATTGCGGAATAAAATTCCGTTCCGGGTGCCGCGGCCCAAACCAACAGCAATAGCTGCCGGAGTGGCTAAGCCCATGGCACAGGGACAAGCTATTACCAACACTGCAATGGCCCGCATGATAGAAGGGGTAAAATTTCCCAGGATGATCCAATTTGCTGCTAAAGTAATGGCAGCAATTATTAAAACTACAGGAACGAAAATGGCGCTGATCTTATCAGCGAGTTGCTGAACAGGTGGTTTTTCTCCCTGAGCTTGTTTTACCAAATTGATAATACCGGAAAGAATGGATGCATCTACTGCCGCAGTTACCTGAGCTTTTACTGTTCCGTCATTTAAAATACTTCCGCCTATCAATTGATCTTTCGCTTGTTTAACAATGGGAAGGCTTTCTCCGGTAATTATAGATTCATTAACTGTAGCATTACCCCAAAGAATTTTACAATCGGCGGGAACTTGTTCTCCGGTTTTGATCAATAAAAGATCTCCGGCTTTTAGCTGCGTATTTTCTATTGGGAAAATGTGTTCAGTATGTTCATCATCAAATGCTATAACATTTGCCATCACTTTTTGCGAACGTACTAACTTGTTCAAAGCTCTTTGTGTAGATTGAATGGATGCATGTTCCAGATAATTGCCAAGAAAAATCAAAGTGATAATCGTGGCAGCAGTTTCATAAAAAAGATACACTTCGCCCAATCCCATCAGGGAAGCGGCTAAACTATAAACGAATGCAGCTGTTGCACCCAATGTGATCAGTACATTCATATTGGGGATTCCATTGCGGATACTTTTCCAGGCGCTTTTCCCGAAATATTTCATGCCAATGAAATAAACCGGAATGCATAATGCTAAATTGATCCATGGATTCATGAGCCATACAATGTGTATTCCCGGTATCATGTGAAGCATCAGGAGCAGCGTGAACGGAAGGCAAAAAAGGAAGCGTTGCAAATGTGTCCTTAAAAATACTTTTTTTTCCTTGGCAGCGGTTTTCATGCTGACAACTTCATAGCCCAGATCATGAATCCCTTTTGCTATTTCTTCTTTAGTATGAGCTTCATTAGTGTCAAACAATACATCTCCATTGGCGAAATTCACTTTTACATTTTTCATCCCTTCTTTTTCCAGGTATTTGTGAATGGTGAGAGCACAGTTAGAGCAATCCATTCCTTCTACTTTCCATTGAACTTTTTCCATACTCATTTCATGAACTGCAAATTTACCAAAATCGAACAGGCTTGATTTTCGGTTACGGGAATAATAATACAACTACGTTGCCGATCCTGTTTACATTTGCTTTATGGAATGGATTTTTACCTTGAAGGATATTCAAGAGACGGCTCTCTCTTTTTGGAAGGCTATACAGGACAAAAGAGTGGTGGCTTTTCACGGCCTGATGGGTACAGGTAAGACCACATTTATTCATGCCATGTGCGATGTGAAAAAAGTGAGGGAGACTGTAGGTAGCCCAACTTTTTCGCTGATCAATGAATATACATTTGATGAGAATGGAAAAGAGCGAAAAATTTATCACATCGACTTATACCGTCTCAAAAGTGAATCCGAAGCTTTTGATGCAGGCATTGAAGATTGTTTGTATAGCGATCATATCTGCCTGTTAGAATGGCCAGAAAAAGCGCCATCCATTCTTCCGGAAGACACAGTTCATGTTTTCATTGAATCAATAGATGCAAATAAACGCAGGTTGATAATAAAGGATAAATAAGTAATTTTGATTGCAACCCACTCTGCATGGCTCAGCAAAAATCAAAGATCATTCCTTCATTCAGCTACGAGACCTTAGAAGAAAAGTTGGATATCAAACCCGGCGGCGCTCAAATGCATATTGGTATTCCTAAAGAGATCGCCTTCCAGGAAAACCGCATTGCATTGACACCCGATGCGGTGAGTGTATTGGTTAGCAACGGGCACCAGGTAGCTATCGAACATAATGCCGGAGATGCTTCTCATTTTCGCGACAAAGATTATAGCGAAGCAGGCGCTAAGATCGTATATGATCGTGCCGAAATTTTCAAAGCCCCGATCCTGGTAAAAAGTGCGCCGGTTATAGATGAAGACATTCCATTGCTGCAACTCAACCAGATCATAATTTCTCCTATACATCTTTCCATCATGAAAGCGGATCTGCTTCAAAAAATGATGGATAAAAGAATTACCGCTATTTCTTTTGAAAATCTGAAAGATGATAGCGGTTCTTACCCGATCGTTCGTAGCATGAGTGAAATTGCCGGAAGTTCAGTGATGCTGATCGCTGCACAATATTTAAGTTCTGCCAATCATGGAAAAGGTGTTTTATTGGGAGGCATTTCCGGTATTGCACCAACAAAAGTTATTATCATCGGTGCGGGTATTGTAGGAGAATATGCAGCCAGAGCAGCGTTGGCACTAGGAGCTTCCGTAAAAGTTTTTGATAACAGCGTTTATCGTTTAAAAAGATTGCAAAATAATATTGGCCAAAGATTGTGGACCTCAGTGATCGAGCCAAGAATGCTTGCCAAGCAATTAAAAACATGCGAAGTGGCGGTAGGGGCGTTGGGTTCTGAAACAGGCCGAACTCCGTTGGTCGTTACAGAAGAAATGGTAAGTAATATGCGTCCGGGTTCTGTGATCATTGACGTAAGTATTGACCGTGGCGGTTGTTTTGAAACTTCCGAGATCACCAGTCATGAACACCCAATCTTTTTAAAATACGGAGTCATTCATTATTGTGTACCCAATATTCCTTCCGGATTTGCGAGAACTGCTTCGCAGGCCATCAGCAATGTGCTGATGCCATTATTGTTGGAAGCTGGTGAAGAAGGAGGATTCGAAAACCTACTTTGGCATAATATTCATTTGCGCAGCGGAATATATTTGTTCAAAGGAGCACTGACCAATTTCTATATGAGCGAACGTTTTAATTTGAAATACACCGATCTGAACCTGCTCATTGCCAGCCAGCGATAGCTTTCCATTAACAGCACAATCAATTTGAAATCAACGGGTCTCTTTTTGAAAAGGAGAATTAATAATTTTTTTTGGATTAAACACTTGTTTTAATTAAACGTTTGTTTAACTTTGCGCTTCCTTTTTCAAAAAAAGACAGTGATGGAGTTTAATGAAAAACAGATACAGATCATGGAAGCGGCAGAGAAACTTTTTGCTGAAAAGGGTTTTGCGGGCACTTCAGTGCGTGACATTGCGGATGAGGCTGATGTCAATCTTGCCATGATCTCTTATTACTTCGGCTCCAAAGAAAAACTGATGGAGACGATATTCAAATACCGGGGTGAAAATATCAAGCTGCAACTGGAAAACATGTTGCAGAATAAAAAGATGAGTTCTTTGGAGAAAGTGTACCTGCTGATAGATAATCATATTAACCGGTTTATGCAGCAGCAGTGTTTTCACAAGATCATGGCGAGAGAACAAATGGTCAATATTGCGGGAGCTACTCACAAGTTGATCCACCAGTTAAAAAAAACCAACCAGGAATTAGTAAAACAACTCATCCTGGAAGGACAAAAAAAAGGAGAGTTCAAAAAAAATATTGATGTGCCTTTAATGATGGCGACACTGATCGGCACCACCAACCATCTTGTCACTACACAACATTATTACCGGGAGATCAATGATCTTCAATCCATGCCGGATGAAGAATTCCAGGCTCACCTGAAAAAGAAATTGAGTCATCATTTAAAATCACTTTTTAAAGCCATTTTGACTTATGAAGATTAAAAGGATCGGTATATTCTTTATGATCGCCTTGCTGTTATCGGGATGGGATCTCAGGGCGCAGGAAAAAAAACAATTGACGCTAAGGGAATCAATAGAATTAGGCGTCAAATCCAGCAAACAGCTTAAGATCAATTTTGAAAAAATTGAAGAAGCAACGGCTGTATTAAAAGAAGCAGAAGACAAAAGATTACCTGATGCCAGTGTCAGTGGCGCTTATATGCGCATATTAGCTTCCAAATTTGACCTGAAAAGTAACAATAATAATAGCGGAGGAAGTAGTAATTCACAACCGCCAACAGTATCGCAGGCCGTTTATGGTATCGCCAATGTATCTCTTCCGATATACACCGGAGGCCGCATCAAATTTGGTATTGAATCGGCCAGGTACCTGGAACAGGCTGCTAAACTTGATGCAGAAAATAATAAAGATGAGGTCATTCAAAATACGATAGAAGCTTTTGCCAATTTATTCAAAGCGAAAAATGCAGTGAAACTGATGCAGGAAAATCTGCAGCAATCCCAACAGCGTGAAAAAGATTTTACCAACCTGGAAAAAAATGGATTGCTCGCCAGGAACGATCTTCTAAAGGCTCAATTGCAGACATCGGGTGTAGAATTGAATTTGCTGGATGCACAAAATAATCTGCAATTAGCAAATATCTATATGGACATGATGCTGGGGCTGCCTACAACAACTGAACTGGAATTGGACACTACCGGGATTGAAAAGAAAGATGATAACCGCACATTGGAAGATTATTTGCAAGCCGCAGTTACCAACAGAAAAGATATAGAGGCCGTTGATTACAGGAAGAAAGCTGCTATTGCTGATGTGAAAGCGACTGAGGCGCAATTATATCCCAATCTGCAGGTAACCGGCGGATATATTGCCGCAGACATCCCGAAATTTCTGACGATCAGCAATACCATCAACCTTGGCCTGGGCGTATCATATAATCTTGGTTCGCTTTGGAAAACAAAAGCAAAAGTGCAACAGGCGGAAGCAAAAGCAAAAGAAATTGCATTGACAGAAGATATGATCGGGGATGAACTGCATCGGCAGGTAAACAAAAGTTATTTGACATTACTCAGCAGCCGGAAAAAGATCGAAGTATACGCAAAAGCGGTAGAACAGGCAGACGAAAACTATAAGATCGTAAAAAATAAATTCGACAACAGCCTGGCCACTACCACCGATTTGCTGGAAGCAGATGTGGCGCAATTCCAGGCGAAACTCAGTTATACGTTAGCACGGGCCGATGCATTTGTCGCATATCATAAATTATTGCAGACAGCCGGGATCTTAAGTTCCGAATTGAAATAATAAATACTAAAAATTCTAATCAGATCGAATATGGAAACAAGAACTAACGACGTACAACCAACCCGCAAAAAAAGAAACCCGATCTTCATGATCATTCTAATCATTCTGATCATCGGAGGCGGATGGTTTGGTTTTTCCAAATATCAACACAGTCTTCATCATGAAGAAACAGATGATGCACAGGTAAGCGCCGATATTTTACCGGTGATCCCGCATGTGTCCGGTTACATTAAAGAAGTTTTGGTAAAAGACAATCAGCAGGTAAAGAAAGGCGATACGTTATTGATATTAGACGACCGTGATTATAAAGTGAAATTAGAAGAAGCAGAAGCTGCATTGGAAATTGCAAAAGCTAATTTGGAAAATGCGAAAGCCATGGCTACTGCGTCCAAAGCCAATATTGCTACATCTGCCGCTTCTGTAGTTACTATCGACTCGCAGATCGCCGCAGCAAAGATCACTGCATGGCGTGCCGAACAGGATTATCAACGATATGCAAACCTGATCAAAGATCATTCGATCACTCAGCAACAATATGAGCAGGCATGGGCAGCTAAAGAAACTGCAGAAAAGCAATTGGCAGTTCTTCAGGGACAAAAAAACCAGGCTTCCCAACAAACCAATGCTGTTTCGGTGCAAAGCAATGCAACTGCGGAACAGATTAATGTAGCGCAAGCTGCAATTCATCAAAGAGAAGTGGATATTGATGCTGCAAAACTGAGTCTTTCCTATACGGTCATTACAGCAGAACAAGATGGGCATATTTCAAAAGTGAATGTGCAGCCGGGTCAATTTGTTCAGGCAGGCCAGGCATTATTTGCAGTTGTCCATAGTCAGAGTGTATGGGTTGTGGCAAATTTCAAAGAAACACAATTGAATAAAATGAGAGAGGGACAAATTGTGATTGTGAATGCAGATGCATTTCCCAAACATAAATTCCAGGCAAAGCTTGCATCGTTCTCTCCGGCCACCGGTGCAACATTTGCTTTATTGCCTCCCGATAATGCAACCGGCAATTTTGTAAAAGTAGTACAACGATTACCGGTAAAAATTGAGTTTACAGATCCATCTGATACATTAATCAGGAAACTAAGGCCAGGCCTGAATGTTTCGGTAGATGTTCATTTGGATTAATTCAAAAACGGAAATTGACGACTCAGAATAACGTATGCAACACGAATCATTGGTAGAATACGGTTCCCGTAGAGTGATCATCACTATTACGGCTATCATCTGTGCATTGCTTGAAATAGTGGATACCACGATCGTAAACGTGGCGTTGACCGATATGAAGGGAAATCTTGGCGCCACTACAACTGAGATCGGTTGGGTGGTGACCGCATATGCCATCGGCAATGTGATCATCGTTCCGATGACAAGCTGGCTGGCACAACAATTTGGCAGAAGAAATTATTTCGCTGCATCTATCATGATGTTCACAGTTTTTTCTTTTTTATGTGGTAATGCTACCGGAATCTGGGAGTTGGTAATATTTCGTTTCATGCAGGGATTGGGCGGGGGAGCTTTGCTGGTCACATCGCAAACGATCATCACCGAAAGTTATCCTTATGAAAAAAGAAGTATGGCACAGGCTATTTACGGAATGGGCGTGATCATCGGACCCACATTAGGCCCGCCACTAGGTGGCTACATCACTGATCATTATTCATGGCCTTATATTTTTTATATCAATATTCCTTTAGGTATTATTGCAGTATTGCTGACATTGCAATTTGTCAAAAGCCCCAAATATTCGGAAAAAAGTTCGATGGCCAACATTGATTGGCTGGGTATAGGATTGCTGGCAATATTTGTAGGCTCACTTCAATATATACTCGAAAAAGGGCAGGATGATGATTGGTTCAACAATAGCACGATAATAATCCTTACAGTGATCAGTACTCTTGGCTTTTTCTTTTTTCTATGGCGTGAGATTGTTTTCAGGAACCCTGTTGTAAATTTAAGAGTTTTGAGTAATGGTAATCTGAGAGTGGGAACTATCCTTTCTTTCATTCTCGGTTTCGGATTATACGGTTCCACTTTCATCATACCTCTTTACACACAATCTACTTTAGGGTGGACGGCAACACAGGCCGGTATGTTGCTCATTCCTTCTGCATTGACCACCGCTTTCATGATGCCAATCATCGGAAGGTTATTACAAAAAGGATTGAGGCAACAATACATGGTTGCCTTCGGCATGCTGATGTTTTTCTTTTTTTGTTTCTGGGGATATAAGATCTTGACACCGGATACTGGGCAGGAAGCATTTTTCTGGATGCTGATCTTAAGAGGTTTTGCCATGGGTATGTTATTTATTCCTATCACCACTTTATCGTTAAGTACTTTAAAAGGAAGACAGATAGGCGAAGGAGCTGCATTTACGGGAATGATGCGTCAGTTAGGCGGTTCATTTGGAATTGCAACAATAACCACATTCATGGCCCGCAAAAACATGATGCACCGCAATGACCTGGTCAGTAAGTTGGATGTGACAGACCCGGCGCTTCAAAGTAAGATCACTGCATTCCAGCATGGCTTTATGGCTAAAGGAATGACATCTGACGTAGCACTGAAAAGTGCATACAAAGCATTGGATTACTCAGTACTGAAACAAGCGGCTGTCATGTCATACATGGATGTATTCTTTTATATCGGCCTCATGTTTCTGATTTGTATTCCGTTTGTATTAATGGTAAAAGGAAATCGCAACAAGCAGATAAGTATTGAGGGAGGGCATTAAAAGAATCGCCTACTTTCTTTTATAATCGCTGATAGTAATTCTTTCTTTGCAAAATCCGTATTCTACCTCATCGTTACTACTCACAACTACAAGGCGGTTTTTACAATGCTCATTGATCAGTTGATGATAGAGTGAAATTCCCGCTGCATCTAAGTTGGTACACGGTTCATCCAATAAAATTGCAGGTACATCAGAGAAAATAGCCTGAGCTAAACGTACTCGTTGCCGCATACCGGAAGAATAGTAGCGGATCTGTTTATTTGCAGCATTGTTCAACCCAATGGTCGTGATGATTTTTTCAATTGAAAATTCTGGTAAAAAAGGTTTGAAGCCTTCGTGGAAACGGAGAAACTCTTTCAATGTCATTTCTTCAACAACTTCCAGATATGGAGCGCAAATGGAGACTTTATTGAATATTTCATCATTTGCACAGTGAATACTGTTTATTGAATATTGAATATTCCCTTCACTTAATTGCATCGCTCCGCTCAATGTTTGCAGCAAGGTAGATTTTCCGGAACCATTTGGTCCAATGATGGCATACGATTGTCCTTTTTCAAAAGTGTAAGTGAGATGGCGAAAAATCCAGTCCCGATTGAAACGTTTGCCGGCATCAGTCAACGATACCTTCATCGCCGTTGGTTTTAGAGAAACGTTTAATGATACCTCGTTGTGAGTTACGGATGAATTGCACAATTTCATCTCTCTCATCAGTAGCTGCAAATTCTTCTTCTAAATATTCCACAGCCTGGGATATATTCAGCCCTTTACCATATATCACCCGGTATATTTCAAGTATATGATTGATCTTTTCTACTGTAAAACCTCTTCTTTTCATTCCAATAGAATTCACGCCGCCATATGATAAAGGATTACGGGCAGCTTTTATATAAGGTGGAACATCTTTACCTACCAGCGATCCTCCGCCGATCATGGAATGTTGGCCAATATTTACAAACTGGTGTATGGCACACATGCCGCCCATGATGGCCCAATCGCCGATGGTGACATGGCCTGCGATCTGTGTATTATTACTCATGATGCAGTTGTCGCCAACGATACAGTCGTGAGCAAGATGGCAATAAGCCATCAACAGGCAATTTTTTCCTACTACGGTTTTTTCTTTCTCTTTTGTACCGCGGTTCACTGTTACAAATTCACGTATAGTCGTATTGTCTCCAATAAACACATTGGAATATTCACCCTGGAATTTCAGGTCCTGGGGAATGGCTGCAATGACCGCTCCGGGAAAAATGCGGCAGTTCCTTCCAATACGGGCGCCTTCCATAATGGTTACATTGGAACCGATCCAGGTTCCATCGCCAATCTCCACATCCTGGTGAATAACGGTAAAGGGATCCACTTTTACATTAGTGGCCAATTTGGCGTTGGGATGAATATACGTATGTGGATGAATCATGCAGTTTTTATAAAAAAAGCCCCCGCCCCAGGCGGAGGCGAGCAAAGTTAACTCTTAACGTCAAAAAAGGAATATTTTTTAGTCATAGATTGTTAAAAGTCAGTTACTCAGATGCTTTGCCCTGCTTTCAAAGGGAAAATCGATTTATCTGTCGTAAATTTGCTGTTCATTATGCATCAGTCTCTTGATATATTAACTCTGGCTTATAAGCAGGCTCCGATGCAGGGTCAATGGCAGTTATTGCATGAAAAAGAACGTCAGATACCAGGTTCTGTTCAGTATATTATTAAAAGATATCAAAAGAACCCGCAATGGAATATTGACGATGTGGGCATGATGGTTTATCACTACGAAAAGGAAGAAGCAGGCAGAAATTATCTCGAGTTGAAATTTTGCGTAAGCGGAAATGTGTACTGCCGTCAAAAAGATACTGAGTGTGATCGCTGCAAATTCAGCCAGTCAAAAAATTGCGCTGAAAAAGTGGACAGTGTGGATGTATTGAGTTTTCGTTTTTCACCGTCTCATTTATCACAGTTTGTAAAACCCCGTCACACTAATGATACATTGACCGAAGACGTTTTGAATTTCAAACACCAGTCTTCTTTTACCAAAATGATCCCGCTTTGTGGTAAAACAAGGACAGTGATCGAGGGTTTATTGAATCATAATTTCACCGACAGTCTCGAGAATATTTACATCAATGCGCAAACCCAGATGTTGTTGTTATTTACTCTGGATTGCATGTTGGGTGAAAAAGAACTGGATGTGATCAATTGCAAATTCCTGGCAAACGAAGCCGACCGGGAAAAAATATCAAAAGCAAGAGAGATCCTCATTGAACATATCGGCGAACCCATTACGATCAAGGAACTCAGCCGCAAAGTAGCGATCAATGAATGCTACCTGAAAAAAGGTTTCAAAGAAATGTTTGGCACCACCATCTTTGATTTTTATCAAAGCCAGAGAATGGAGCATGCCAAATATTTGCTGTATGAAAAAAGTTTAAGTGTAACTGAAGTTTCCATGATGCTGGGCTATTCTTCTATATCACACTTTTCTACTGCGTTTAAAAAGCATACAGGATTGAAGCCTTGTGATCTTCTATTGAAGCAAGCTTCTTAAAATGTTTTTTTCAATTCAGGATTCGTGATAAGTACATAATCACCCAGGTTACTGAATTTTTCCCATGACTTCGGGTCTGAACTACTGAATGATGCATCGCTGACACTTGCGATATTGAGGATCTTTAATTTTTTATTTCTCATTTGCAGTTGCGCAGCGGTACCTAATTTTTCAGCAGTATGGAATTCGCCTACACAATGAAATATTTTTTTGTGCTTATTGTTTTTTAAAAATTTATAAATGCTGTAACTCATGCCCGCATCCCAAAGATTCTGGCTATAATAAATTTTTGGATTATCCGATCCGGGACTTCCATTCATGACTTCTTCAAATTTTTCACGATAGCGACCGCTCAGCGTGTCGTAAGGAAGAGGCGGCAGAAATTTTTTGGCATCTTTTGATAAGCCATTCAGCGAAGCCATGCCCAGCCGGCTGACCATATTCACGTAACGACGCGGTGGATCAGCAGCAATGACCTGAATGTGATTATCCTTTGCAAATTCGATCATCGGGCGATAATCTTTGTAATTATTCCAAAGCCGTACGTCTTTTGCAAAACGATCTTCTGGAATGAAACCGGCTAAATATTCATTTAACGGAAGCTGGTTGTCCGTTTCGAACATTTCAAGGCTTAACGCAATTTCGTTTCCATATTTTTTATACAGTGCTTTAAAAATTTTTGCTTCGAGATAATGACAAACGCTATCGTTGTGTTCTTCGCCAAAGAACAGAACATCAGCATCGGCGCAATCGGAAATTATTTTGTCGATAGTTATGATCTGTTTGTTCCTGGTATCATAGATCTTGTAATTTTCATCCATGCTGTTTTGTGAGAAAGAAAAACAGAATGACAGCAGGAAAATGGAAAGCAATACGTATTTCATGTGCAGCGGTTTCTGCAAATATCGCTGAGCGGGATAATATTCCTTGAAATATTTACAGTATTTCTTTCAAACTTTCTTTGGCGGCATTGATGGTAAAGTCAATATCATCCTTTGTCAATGCGTTGCAGATAAACCATGTTTCAAATGCTGAGGGTGGTAGATACACTCCTCTGTTCAGCATGGCATGAAAGAAATTTTTGAACAGCTCAATATTAGAATTTGCTGCCGATGTAAAATCGATCACAGCTTTCTCACTGAAATGAACGCTGATCATCGAACCCACCTGGTTGATGACATAAGGAATGCCGGAAGCTTTTAAGACTTCATCCAAACCTTTATGTAATGAATTGGTTTTTTCTTCAAGCTCTTTATAAATGGATGGATTTTCTTTTAAAATGTTCAGCAGTGTATAGCCAGCGATCATGGCAACGGGATTGCCGCTTAAGGTTCCGGCCTGGTACACATTTCCCAATGGAGCGATATGCTGCATGATCTCTTTTTTCCCACCAAATGCACCAACGGGCATTCCGCCGCCAATCACTTTTCCATATGTAACAAGGTCAGCATTTATTTTTAATCTTTCCTGTGCACCGCCAGTAGCTAAACGAAAGCCTGTCATTACTTCATCTATGATAAAAACGATTCCTTCTTTATCACAAATTTTTCTGAGCCCTTCTAAATAACCTGGTAATGGAGGAATACATCCCATATTGCCAGCTACCGGTTCAATTATAATTGCTGCGATCTCGTTTTTATTTTCAGTAACCAAATTTTCAACCGCAGCAAGATCATTGTATGGAGCGGTTAATGTATCATTGGAAACGGCGCCGGTTACTCCGGGCACCGTTTGAATATTAAATGTAGCTACACCACTTCCGGCTTTTACCAAAAACGAATCAGCATGGCCATGATAACAACCTTCAAACTTGATGAATTTATTTTTTCCGGTATAACCTCTCGCCAATCGCAAAGCACTCATGCAAGCTTCCGTGCCGCTGCTCACCATTCTTATTAAATCTACATTGGGAACCATACTTTTGATCAGTTCCGCCATTTCAATTTCCAATTCTGTCGGAGCGCCAAAGGAAGTGGAGTCCACAACTTTTTCCTGTATAGCTTTGATCATCGGTTCATATGCATGGCCCAGGATCATCGGTCCCCATGAGTTGATATAATCAATATATCTATTTCCATCTGTGTCGTAGAGATAGGCGCCTTTTGCTTTGCTCATGAAGATCGGAGTACCGCCAACACTTTTAAATG
>DASZPW010000140.1:0-1699 GCA_035550155.1 Chitinophagaceae bacterium
TACCCTGTGTTCTGGTAGAATCAAATTTAGCACCCGAAGAATTATAGACGTTATACCAGCAAAACCCCTGCTTGTTGTCAATGTCCAGGGTATACGTCCCTGTAACAAGGGGAGAAGCAATGTCGTTTATAAAAACAGCAAATGCTTCTTTACCTCCCGGGTTTAATGCCTTTGACAAAAACCTTGTATCTCCTTTATTTTCAAAACCCCAGGATAAATATCTTTTTTGTGTGCTTGTATTTATTCCGGCAAAACCATTACTTATTTTGGTGGCAACCCATTTTTCAAATTGTGGACGATTGTTGAACCCCCCGGTATTGTTACTATAGCCTGTATTATAAAATTCTACCAGCCCCGGGCAATCATCAAAATAAACCCATGAAGAATCGGGTGATAATACCGGTTGGTTCGGGTTATTATTGCTGTTGCCAACTGCATCACTTTTAGAACACATGCCGCAAATACTGCTTGCACTGATCAGCAACAGTATAAGATTACACAAATTCTTTTTCATATACAGGTTCAGATTTACAATTTAATCCCGAGCGACAGTCCTGTTCGGAATCCACCCCAGGGGCCATCCAATTTCAAAGAAGCGCCGTTAGCATTGACATTTATTGTTTTTTCTGTAAGCGGTATATCAATATTGTCTAACTGATCTCTCAAATCATTTTGTTCATTTTCACTTAAAGGCTTTGATGATACACCGATAAAATTGCCGGTGCCGGAACCATAGTGTGGCCCTAAAATCCACACATCAAGTACCACACGTTTTCCCCAAAAATGCTGCACACCCAATAAAATACCTCCCGTGTTTGCAGTGAGTTTACCGGAAAGTTTTATGCTTTGTTCAGTGTTGTTGTCATCGGTATAAAAAACATTAAAGTCGTTTGACGTAAATGATGCGTAGCGATAATACGCACCAATATAAAAACCACGACCATATCCCTTTTTACTGAGATAAAGCCTTACTTCAGGTGTAATGGCATAATTGCTCATCTTGAAGTCTTCAATAAGCTTTTTTGCATTATCATCTTCATTTGCTGCCGCCAGCTTTACCAATGAACTTTTAAAGGGTAGTCCCGATTCAGGCATTAACCGGTATTGCAGGGCCGCAGAAAATTTCCGGCTCAATACTCTTTCATACTGGAGGGAGTAGTTTTTGAGAAGAATGGATGTGAGGTTGGTTTTAATGATATTAAGGAGATGAGCTGACTTAGCACCTGTAGAAGGGAATTCCTTTGAATTTTCCTGCCCGGTTGTACTTTTAGTTCCTGATGTTGGATGAACAGCTACATTCTCAGCCTGTGCTAATGCGCTGAACGTAAAAACAGAAAATGCGGAGAAACATAAAAACGATTGAAAACAAGATTTCATCATATTGCAAAAGTTTAATGCCGGTAATTAATAAACAGGTATTCAACACAGGTGGAGTCTTCAGGAGGAATAGGAAATAACAAACGGGAAGTACCAGAGCTCTCAGGATATTCTTTTTCGTATTGCGCTGTTTCAATTTTTTACTTCCGGCAATACCAAGACGAAGCTACTATTGCAACCGGAATGAAACAATCACAGCTTTCTGTGATTCGTTACGGAGAGCTACCCTATTTATGGTATTGACGGATCGGTAAAACTTTGCAACTTTCTCAGCGCAGGCGTGAATGTTGAGCTTGTTGTAAATATTCCCGGTATAGAAAAA
>DASZPW010000141.1:0-4902 GCA_035550155.1 Chitinophagaceae bacterium
GTTCTTATCAGGTTATTCATAAATGCAGTTTGAAAATTAATTGTTGGTTAATTCAAAGAATCTTGCTTCCAGTCTTTTCTTCTTCAGTAAAAGATGATTCAGCACTACTCCTTTCTGAAAACAAAAACTGTTGATCTCATCCAGCTTCGCTGTTCCTTTAGGCAAAACTGCATGAACAGTTTTTGATGCAGCATCTATCGTTACATTTTTACTGATCTGCTGCAATACAGAAGATAAAGCATCAAGATTTGCAGCGCTGGCTTCCACCACATCTTCATCCATCAATACTTCTTCCACATCGCCGGTGGTCAATAAGTTTCCTGTTTTTAAAATGGCAACATGGGTACAAACTTTTTCCACTTCATCCAGCAAATGACTCGCCATTATAATGGTATGTCCCTGGTTTCGTAATTCAATGATCAGTTGCCTGATCTCTGCAATTCCTACCGGATCCAAACCATTGGTGGGCTCATCCAATACCAGCACTTGCGGTTCTCCCAACAATGCGGCTCCGACAGCAAGCCGTTGTTTCATTCCCAAACTGAATGTTTTGAAGCTGCTCTTGCGGCGCTCATATAGATTCACTTTCATTAAAACTTTATCGATATCTGAAGTAACGCCTCTGCCGCTGATAGCCTGTGTTATTTTCAAATTATCAGATGCAGATAAATAGTGATAAAAATTGGGTGTTTCGAGCAAAGAGCCGATCTTTTTTCTTTGCTCCGGCGAGCCGGGATGTCCAAACCAGGAAAAAGAACCGGTGTTTGGCTTTAATACATCTAGAATAATGCTGAGCAATGTAGTTTTGCCACTGCCATTTGGCCCCAGGATACCAAATACACTTCCTTCCGGCACATCAAAGGATACACCGTTCAATGCCCGTACAGGACCGTAATATTTGGTGATATTTTGAATGGAAAGAATGGAACTCATGATCAGGTTTTTTAAATAATCATCAAAAATATGTTTTCGTAGTTATCCTGAAGAAAATAATTGATGAGATTTGTAAATTATTATTCATATGGCTACAGTTCTCATCACAGGCGGTACGGGAATGATCGGGACAGCATTGACAAAGGCTTTGCTGGAAAAAGGATATGAGGTTATTATTCTGACACGAAATAGTAAGCAATTAAAAATTAAAAATGAAAAATTAAAAATTGAGTATGCGGAATGGAATGTTGAAGAACAAACCATCGACGAAAATGCTATTTCAAAAGCTGATTATATTGTTCATTTAACTGGAGCCAATGTTGGTGAAAAAAGATGGACAAAAAAAAGAAAGAAGGAGATCGTTAGCAGCAGGGTTGATAGTGGAAAGTTGTTAGTGGAAAGTCTGAAGAAAATCCCGAATCATGTAAAAGCTGTTGTTGGCGCTTCAGCAATAGGTTACTATGGGCCGGATAGGAAAAATAATTCTCCATTTCAGGAAACTGATCCGTCTTTTCCGGATTTTTTGGGAAACACTTGCAAACAATGGGAAGAAAGTATGGAGCCGGTTACATCACTCGGAAAAAGATTGGTGCTGTTGAGAACCGGCATTGTGTTATGCAAAGAAGGAGGAGCGTTGCCGGAATACTTAAAGGCTTTGCAATTCGGTTTGGCTACTGTGTTAGGAACCGGGAAACAAATCATCAGCTGGATCCATATTGATGACCTAGTGAATCTTTATATCTATGCAATAGAAAATGAAAATTTATCCGGTATTTACAATGCCGTTACTCCCAATTCAGTTTCAAATAAAGAATTTGTATCGACATTGGCAAAAACGAGAAATAAATTCTTTATAGTGCTACGGGTTCCGTCTTTTATTTTGAAAATAGTTTTGGGCGAGATGAGTATTGAAGTGCTGAAAAGTACAACGGTAAGTTCGGAAAAAATTGAAAAGGCCGGGTTTACATTTTTATATCCAACTATTAAAGCTGCTTTTAAAAATTTGTAAATAGATCATGGAGTGAAAGATGCATGATCGGGATGCCAGATGCTGGTGAATGCGCCAATAACTGCTTTTCCATTATAAAAATCAAGTGCTTTTATTTTTAAAGAAGTAATATCTTCTTCTAAAACTTTTCTATACCTGGGATGCATGGTACCACCATTACTGCTATCTCCGGCGGCCCCCAATGGGTTGTATTGATATGGTGCATCCACGAGAGTCCCTCTCGGATACATAATGCCAGGAACGCCTTTGCCACGCAGATCAAGGACTGTAGGATGATCAAGTCCCAATGTATGCCCATATTCATGAGCAGCAGTCGTTGAGCCCTTGTAAAGATTTTCCAATTTAAAATAACCTGTATTGCTCCCGATACCATCAACGAAAGAAATATTACCATGCACAAACTCTTCTATTCGGAAATAATTATTCTGCGGATCGGTATTTTGATAAATGTCTGTCGGTAATATATTCGGTAAGAACGCTGCAGAAATGGAAAACGTCACTTGTAAATGAATTTTCTTCCAGCTGATTTTACCTTTTGGCTCATTCCACATAGTTTCAATTTCGTCGCGGATAAGTTCGGTAATCGAAGGATTGGCAGCGTTACCATAAGTGATAATGTGTGAACGGATAGTTACCTGGTCATATTTTATTTCAACGGTTCCCATTGTGAAATTATAGGTGCCAAATCTGTCATAAACAGTTACAGAAGAATTTTTGTTCCATTATTTTTACCGGCTAAAATTGGTAAAGTAAACTTCAGGTTTATTAACAAAAAATCCCTGCGTGACTTTTAATTCCTGATCGTTAAGATCAACTTTAATAAAAGAAAATTAGAGCTTACAGTCCGACCGTATTTTTTTGTATAAAAAAGCCACACCCTGATTACAAATTTTGAGAACCTCAATTCCTGATCGGCTTTCCACCTTTCAGTACACTTTGAATTCGTTCCAGGGTTTTCTTTTCACCGCATAAAGAAAGAAAAGCTTCCCGTTCCAGGTCGAGCAAATATTGTTCAGAAACAAATGATGGTTCAGTCAGATCACCGCCGCACATGACATAAGCCAGTTTTTTTGCAACCACTACATCATGATCCGTTGCATAATGTGCTCTCCACATTCCATTGATACCTGCATACAATGCGCCGAGAGCGGAGCGACCCAATACTTTTATATCTTTTCTTTGAACAGGGGTTACATAACCGCTGTCAAAAATTTCGATCACTGATCTTTTTGCTTCTGCTATTCTGCGATTCTGATTGATCACAACTTCATCATGTCCTTTTCTGTACACACCAATTTCAAAACCTTCGAGGGCCGATGTGCCCACTTTTGCGGTAGCAATGGTGAAGAAACGATTTTTCAACGTGATAGTTTCCGGCTCATCTTCATGCATTTCGTCAGAAGCTCTCAATGTAAATTCTTTTGTGCCACCGCCACCAGGAATCAATCCGACTCCTAATTCCACCAAACCAGTATATGTTTCAGCAGCAGGACAACATTTATCTGAATGCAAACTCAATTCACAAGCGCCACCCAATGACAAACCATGTGGAGCTACTACAACAGGAATAGAAGAATATCTTGCCCGCATCATCGTATTCTGGAAAAGACGAACTGCCATATCCAACTCATCATATTCCTGTTCAATAGCAAGCATAAATATCATTCCTACATTAGCGCCGGCAGAAAAGTTAGGTCCTTCATTGGCGATTACTAATCCTTTATAATTTTTTTCTGCTTTTTCAATCGCCGTTTGAATTCCGCTCAACACATCGCCACCGATGCTTCCCATTTTGGTGATCCATTGCAACCCTAAAACTTCATCACCAAGATCATAGAGTTTACAGCTTGCATTTTTCCAAACGATCTTGTCCTGGTAATTGCTCATTATGATAAATGCATCGCCGCCGGGCAAAGGCTTATATGTTTTAGTAGAAAGGTCATAACAAAGCCTTTTACCATTTTCTATTTTATAAAAAGATTTGTTTCCAGCGGCGGTCATTTCTTCTACCCAATTGGCAACTTTATATCCCGCATCTTTCATTGCTTTCACAGTTTTCTCCACTCCCAACACATCCCAGCTTTCGAATGCGCCGATCTCCCAGCCAAAACCAGCCATCATGGCATCGTCCACCCGATAAATTTCATCGCTGATCTCAGGAATGCGATGCGAGATGTAAGAAAATAGTCCGTAGTGAAAATGGCGATAAAATTCTCCGGCTTTATCCTGCCCTGCACATAACATTTTCAATCGTTGCTGCAAGTCATCAATTGGCTTTGCAGTTTCAAGGGTTGTAAACTTTGGTTTTATTCTCGGTTTATATTCAAAAGTTTTCAGATCAAGTGTCAGAATTTCTGATTGACCGCCGGCACCTTTTACTTTTTTAAAAAAGCCCTGGCCTGTTTTATCACCCAGCCAGTTGTTGGCAACCATTTTATCGAGCCATGCCGGGATCTTGAAAATTTCTTTTGCTTCGTCAGCCGGACAATTATCATGAACGCCATTGGCAACTTTTACCAATGTATCAATACCGACAACATCCGCAGTTCTGAATGTTGCTGATTTCGGACGGCCGATGATCGGGCCGGTCAATGCATCCACTTCATCAATTGATAATCCCAATTTATCTACCAAACCAAAAATGGCCATGATGCCATATACGCCAATACGATTGGCAATGAAAGCAGGAGTGTCTTTGCACAATACTGTTGTTTTTCCCAGGTACAGATCTCCATAGTGCATCAGGAAATCAACAACTGCCGGATCTGTATCCGGAGTCGGAATAATTTCCAGCAATCTTAAATAGCGGGGAGGATTGAAAAAATGCGTACCGCAAAAATTCTTTTTGAAATCTTCAGTTCTTCCTTCACTCAGCAAATGGATGGGAATGCCGGATGTATTGGAAGTGATCAGCGTTCCGGGTTTGCGAAATTGTTCTACTTTTTCGTAAACCGATTTTT
>DASZPW010000142.1:0-8190 GCA_035550155.1 Chitinophagaceae bacterium
GCTTTTTCCTGGACAAAAGATTTGATGACCCTAATTCCTGAGTAAGATTCCTGCGCATTGGTAGTAAGATCGGAAAGCAAAGCCTGGATACGTTCGCTTTTTTTATTGATAATATTATTAACAAAATAAATAGTGATGGCCAGCAAAGGCAGTGGTGCCAACACATATAAAGTTAGTTCCGTATTTCTTTTCAGCATAAAAAACACACTCAACGAAATAACAGCAACAAGATTGGCGAGGTACATGATCGCCGGGCCGGTGAACATTCGCACCCTGCTAACATCTTCAGCGATGCGGTTCATCAGGTCGCCGGTATTATGCGATTTGAAAAAAGCAGTATCTAATTTCTGGTAATGCCGGTAGATCTCATTTTTCTGATCATACTCAATATGGCGGCTCATTACTATGATAGTTTGCCGCATCAGGAATAGAAAGAAACCACGCAATAAAGCCAACACTAAA
The DNA here is from genome assembly GCA_035550155.1 of Chitinophagaceae bacterium. Lineage (GTDB taxonomy): Bacteria > Bacteroidota > Bacteroidia > Chitinophagales > Chitinophagaceae > UTBCD1. The sequence continues at coordinate 463 of DASZPW010000142.1, forward strand.
ATTGTAATGCCACACAAAGCAACAATAGACGCTAACCTGTAATTGGAGTTTTCTATTTTATGAATGAATTTTTGAACAAGGACATCATAGTTGGGAGGAGTTTTCCTGGCCTGGTAGCCGGCCACATTTAATGACTTTTGTACAAAGTCGATCACAAAGCCAGTGATCTGCGGAGACAGTACGTTGAAGTAATTAGATAAAAAAACAAAAACGATCCCAATACTCAGGCGGGTCCGGTATTTCCAAAAATATTTTTTAAGGGCTTTAAGATGCTTCAAGAAAAAGGATTTGATGCGAAATTAAATGAAGTAAAGAAAATAGTGCTGTTCTAAGTGATAGAGGGAAAGCGGAGAGAGAGGGATTTGAACCCTCGGTCCACCGAAGGCGGACAACGGTTTTCGAGACCGTCCCATTCGACCACTCTGGCATCTCTCCGGAATCTCAAAAATAAGAAAATAAAAAAGCAGCCTCGAAGCTGCTGATTGGCGGAGAGAGAGGGATTCGAACCCCCGGACCTGTTACAGTCAACGGTTTTCAAGACCGCCGCATTCGACCGCTCTGCCATCTCTCCGGCGCAAAAATAGTTCCGGGAGATATATCAACAAAATCGATTTACAAATTAAATGGCGGATTGATTTACCACTACTTTACTTTTCAACACGATCTTCTTTTCTGTAGCCGGAACAGCATCTTTAGAATTGATAATACGAAATAAAAGTTCGGTGGCCTTTTCTGCCTGCTCATACGGAAATTGTTCTACAGAAAGCAATGGACGATCATGCAGGTAGCTGGTTATAGGAAGGTTTGCATAACTCGCAAAGAAAATATCCTTATTGATCTTTATTCCATGACTCCTTGTATATTGAATGGCGTCTAATGCTACATAATCGTTGAAGGCGATCACAGCGGTCGGACTTTCTTTTAACGCAAGTAATTTGTGCATGGCATCCTGGTTTTTTTTCTTGCTGAGATCAGTTTGAACCACATAAGCATTCTCAATTTTGATCTTATTTTTTTTCAATCCTTCGTAATAACCATCAAGCCTTTGTTGCGAATGAATGATTGTATCCGGGCCTTTAATGAACCCGATCTTCCTGTGCCCCTTTTTCACTAACCAATCGACTAACTCAACAGAGCTGTTCTCTAAATTGCAGGAAACACTGAATGCATCAGGATCATCAGGCACCCGGTCAAAAAAAACAACGGGTATCCCGTATTTCTCCAATTCTTCAAAATGTTCGAACGACTTTGTATTTTTTGAAAAGGAAACGATCAGACCGTCCACACGATGACGGCGCATGGTATCCACAATTTGTTTTTCCCGCTGCCAATCATCATGCGATTGCCCGATCAGGACAGTATAATTATTTTTTGTAGCCACATCTTCAATGCCATTGATCGCCATCGAAAAATATTCTTCTCCAAGATTGGGTAAAATAACGCCAATGGTCATTGTTTTTCCCTGCTTGAACGAAATTGCGGCCTGGTTAGGCTCATAATGCAGTTCTTCCGCTAATTTTCTCACCTGCATTTTCGTACGAAGGCCAATGCTGGGATGATCATGCAGTGCCCGTGAGACAGTAGAAACAGAAACATTTAATTGCCGGGCAATTTCCTTTATCGTGGCGGGCTTTTGATCCATAAATTAAAGATAACAGAAGCTTTCATACAAGTTACTAAAAGAAAATGATTTTCATCCCGGAGGTTTTCTGACTTCACTCATCAAAATACACCAGCTTCACTGATCTTGATCAAAATCAGATGGGCATATCAATTTTTACAGTAAAAAACCTTGGTTCAAGGAAAATCCAATAAATATTTTTGAGTTCGATATTTATTATTCGTAAATTTCAGAAAGAAAACTTAGCCGTATGAATAAAGTTGCTTCCATCCTTTCAAGAAAAGGTAGATCCATTGTTTCCATTTCACCCATGACCACGGTTATTGATGCACTGAAACTGATGTCAGAGAAAAATATAGGCTCTGTAGTTGTTATGGAAGGAGAAAAATATATCGGGATCATTACGGAAAGAGATTATTCCCGCAAAGTAGCGTTGAAAGGAAAAAGTTCTACGGATACAAAAGTTTCGGACATTATGAGTACCGATCTGCCGGCAGTAAGCCCTCAAGACAGCATTGAACATTGCATGGAAATAATGAGTGATAAAAATATCCGCTACATGCCGGTATTTGAAAACAATAAAATTGTTGGCATCATTTCAATGAGCGATGTAGTAAAAGAAACAATCTTATTGCAAAAAGAAACTATCAGCCACTTAGAAAGCTACATTCATAGCAATATCTGACTTTCTATTCCATTAAATGAGGCGGAGCCCCGTAAGGCTCCGTTTTTTTTTGCAACTATTTTCCGGTTCAGGTGTTATTTGTTGTTAAATAAATTTTCTGTCGCATAACTTACATTACATAAACTGTTATCACTGTAAATTGCGCAGGATTTTAAATTTGTAAAAAAAATTACAATGACAGAAACAGCAACTTTTGCCAACGGATGTTTTTGGTGTACCGAAGCTATTTTTACGGACCTGGCCGGAGTCATCAGTGTTACTTCAGGATATACGGGGGGCACTACTGAAAATCCAACCTATAAACAAGTATGTACTGGTGAAACCGGGCATGCAGAATGTTTGCAGATCGTATATGAAACTTCCAAGATCAGTTTTGATGAATTGCTGGAAGTATTTTGGAAAACCCATGATCCAACTACGCTGAACAGGCAGGGCGGCGATGTAGGAACGCAATACCGCAGCGCTATATTTTATCATAACGACGAGCAAAAACAAAAAGCGGAAAAATATAAAGCAGCGCTTGATCAAAGCGGCGCATTTGATAAACCTATCGTTACTGAAATAACGGCGTTTACTAAATTTTATCCCGCCGAAAATTATCACCAGCGTTATTTTGAAAATAATGAGAATAATAATCCTTACTGTACCATGGTGATACGGCCAAAAGTGGATAAATTCAGAAAAGTGTTTAAGGAAAAGCTGAAGAGTTAACTATTTCCTGGTTAGTTTTTCATTTTCCGGTTCAGTGCTCAAAAAAGTATAGCCTTTAAGGTTTGAATTCATAAAGCATTAAAGGAAATGTTGCAAAACCATTTACAGGTTTTAAGAAAGTTGTATCATTCAAACTTTTGCCGGTAATATAATAATCAACGTGGTATTTCTTCAAATCGCCATAGAGTTTAGATAAAGAAATATTTTTCTCAGAAAAACCATAAAACGTTCCTTTTACTTCATAAGGAAGAAAAAAAGCCTTGGAATCAACTTCATTACTTGCCGCAAAGTTTTTATTTGCAGGCAGCTTAGTCGTGCTCTTTGAAAGCATATTGTCAATTTCCCCGATCTCATTTTTAGTATTAATAAAAAGCATTGAAGCTGGAGCCTTCGAAAATAAACCAATCAGAAGTAAAAGCAAGGCAGCATTGATCCAGGGTTTTATTTTCCACCTTTCAAAAAGAACTACTATCGCTGCAGCGATCATTGTTGTGCCCAATACTATGGTTGACGACACAAATCGCTCTTCCAAATAAATCAGAAAATAACCCGAACTAAACAAGACGAACGACCCCAATAAAACTAAGGTTGCGATCTTATCTTTTTTAAACAAGACTATCACGGATCCAATTAACAAAATAAATTTCCAAAGGCTTAGCTGATACCTGATAAAACTCCAGGCATTAACCAGGAACTTTGTGATTATCCTGCTCCCGTTCTTATCAAATGTATAATTGAAAAGAGAGTGCTTTGCGGGGAGTCTGGAAGGATCGTCCCATGCACTAAAACTGACCGAATCCGGTGGCGGAATGATCCCGGTACAATGCATGATATTGCTTACGGAAAATGGTTGATCTGTACACACTTCCAATTCCCGGATCAAACTGACATTTTTCACATGATACCTGGAATATATTGCCAACACCCACAATAAAGATAGAAATAGGAACATACTCCATTTAAGTGCAATTAATATAAAGTTTTTTCTGAATGAACGTGTTATTGCGATGAGGATAATATCTAAGAGAATAAAACTAAAAATGAAATAATAAAAATTATATGCTTTGATGTAATAAGCGAGCCCTGAAATACAACCCAGGATAATAGCGTCCCTTTTTCTTCGAAAGCGTAATAGAGATACTATATGATATGCTGACGAAAGAAGAATCACCGTAACCAGGAAATCCGGCGATCCTGCCGTAGCGCCGAAGTATGCTACTATCGGAACAACCAATAATAAGTAAAAAGATAAATTGTTGTTTGTAGCTGTTGTACTAAATAAACGAATGATCTTAGATGCATAAAGAATAGCTCCTACTCCAAAAACAAAATTCAGAGATTTGTTTGCAAAAAGATCGGAAATGCCAAATAGTTTGAAAAATGCAAGGCCCCAACTATAGAAAGGGGACCACCAGCCATTTACAGCTTCGGTATAATATCCATGTAAATATTTATTGGCAATCGAAATATAAGCTGTAAAATCGGGCCCGGCATTGTTAAAATATTTTATTGAAAAAACAATATACCAGGTCAGATAAAACAGGTAAGGAAGCCAGGCGATAATTTTCTTTCTGTAAATCTGTTTAACCACTGATTTTATTTTTCCCCAAAATAAAATAAATCAATACAGCGATCTCCTATTGCATCTTTATAAAAATCTTTATAAGTCAGATCAACCGTGAGTGTTGGATTTTTCTTAAGCAGGTGTCTCCTGTTTAACCGATTAATGATATTATAAGGTGGCCTTAAAATAACTCCGGGCAAAACCTGGTGCAAATGCAGGATGTCCCATTTCATAACTTTCCTCACAGCTGCTTTATTCATTTCGTAGTACTCCATAGCTTTTTCATTTGCAAACACTCCGGATAATTCGCCTTTTTGAAAAACTTTTTTTATTACGGAATTCAATTCTGCAGCGGTATATTCCCGAATATGCCAGGGATTCCTTGCTATTGTCATATACTTGTTCGGTGTTGTCAATATTAGTTTTCCGCCGGGTTTGAGGACCCTGTATATTTCCTGTAAAAAAAGAACATCTTTCCTAAGATGTTCGATAATATGAAAAGCAATTGCAAAATCAAAACTGTTATCTGCTATCCCTTTTAAAAAAGGAAGTTTCATTCTTTGAAAATCAAAATGGGCTCCAATATCAGGCCGCTTATATTTATCTACTGCAAGATAATGCGCTGCTTTTGAGGCCAACAGATCCGCTCCGAAAGCTTCGCCACAACCTAACTCAATAACACTACCGCTTATCAGTTTTTCAGCTTCTTTGTATGCAAAAAAATGTTTTTGGTAAACGAAATTATCTGATGGGTCTAATGAATAGATACGTTCAGCCGAACTGTTCAATGGTAACATCAAACAAAGATAATTTTTTTGGGCTACGTAAATTATTTTCAGATATGAAGAGACGCAGGAAGGCAGAAATGATAACGACTGCAATTATACCTTGCAGTCGTCAGCATTCGTTGATCAAAGATTTTGTGGAGGTGACGAGAGTCGAACTCGTGTCCAAACATATTCTTCAAAAGCTTTCTACATGCTTATTTTGTTTTGAGGTTTCGGGAAATAACTGGGAACAAACAACCGATCATTTCCTTAGCTGAATTGGCTTAAGCAACTGTCACAGCCTTCAGTTGCAGCAGCCTGTATTTTTTGTTGATTGGGCGGGGCAACTGGTTACAAGCCTACCTGCCACCCGGCCATAATGACTACTCAATCACTGATTAAGCAGCCATGGCAAATTGTGTATTGCCATTTATAGTTTGCGTATTCAGATTTACCTGCTAATTACGCAACGCAGGACATGCTTACACTTTCAAAGATCTATGCTGTCAATACCAAACACCCCCATATCCATTTACGAAGTGTGATTTCGGATTTACGATTGGGAGATCATTCACCCTAAATCAGCTAAGTACAGTCTGCAAAAATACGATAATTATTTTGCAGCAGGTAATAACGGCGCATGACCTTCTCAAGTTTTAATCTTTTAACAAAAAAAATAAAAAATATTATTGGAAGTACTGACCAATTAATCACAATCAACAAACTCCGAACGCTAAACCATAGTTATCTTTGCCGGCTATGCATTATGTTTCTGCAGAAGGATTGACGAAGAGTTACGGTATCACGCCGCTGTTTGATAATATCTCATTTCACATTAATGAAGGAGACAAGATCGCACTGGTGGCCCGCAATGGCGTTGGTAAGAGTACGTTGCTCCGCATCCTTGCTGGTACAGAAACTCCCGATGAAGGCAAACTCTGGATCCATAAAGATGTAACGGTGGCTTTACTGGAACAGGATCCGAAATTCGAAGAAAATAAATCCGTGCTGGAAAATATTTTTCACAGCCAGCATCCGATCATGCTGGCGACGCAGCAATATGAATCTGCAGCAGACAGTGGCGCCAGCGAAGCTATGATGAAAGCCATGACGAGAATGGACGAATTGAATGCCTGGAAATTTGAGGCGAAGGTGAAAGAGATTCTCGGAAGACTCAATATTCATCACCTCCAACATAAAATGAATGAACTGAGCGGCGGTCAGCGGAAAAGAGTGGCGCTTGCAAAAACATTAGTGGATATCGGATTTGAACATAAGCATACGTTGTTGTTGATGGATGAACCCACCAATCACCTTGATGTGGAGATGATAGAATGGCTGGAGCATTTTCTAAACCAGGAAAACGTGACGCTGCTGCTGGTTTCCCATGATCGGTATTTCTTAGATGCGGTTTGTGATGAAATATGGGAACTGGAACGCAGCAACATGTATGTATATAAAGGTGACTACGAAAATTATTTAGACCGAAAAGCCGCACGGCTGGAAAGTGAGCAAGCGAGTATTGACAAAGCCCGGAATGAATACCGTAAAGAACTTGAATGGATGCGCAAGCAACCAAAGGCAAGAACCACAAAAAGTAAAAGCCGCCAGGATAATTTTTATGAAGTAGAATCAAGAGCAAAACAAAAGATCGCAGATGCACAAGTGCAATTACAGGTGAAGATGACAAGACTCGGCGGTAAGATCGCTGAGATGAAAAAAGTGTATAAGAGTTACGGCGATAAAACTATTTTGAAAGGATTCTCTTACACATTTACCAAAGGCGAACGTATCGGCATCATTGGAAAAAATGGCGTGGGCAAATCCACTTTTTTAAACATCTTGCAGGGAATCGAACCGGCAGACAGCGGTAAAATTAATATCGGAGATACGGTATTATTCGGCAATTTTTCGCAGCAGGGTTTGGAAATAAAAGAAAACATGCGGGTCATAGAATATGTAAAAACTTTTGCCGAGAATTTTCCATTGGCGAAAGGTGGAAGTTTGAGCGCCGCTCAATTTTTGGAATTATTTCTTTTCCCCCCGGAAAAACAATTTACTTATCTTAATTCATTAAGCGGCGGTGAAAAAAAGAGGCTGCAATTGTTGACGATTTTATTCCGGAATCCGAATTTCCTGATACTGGATGAACCCACTAATGACCTCGATCTTCCGACATTAGCTGTATTGGAAAATTTTCTACAGGATTACCAGGGTTGTATTCTTATTGTGAGTCACGACCGTTATTTTATGGATCGCTTGGTGGATCATTTGTTCGTATTCAACGGTGATGGGGACATTAAAGATTTTCCCGGAAATTATTCCCAATATCGTTTATGGCAAAAAGAAGAAGAAAAAAAGGAACAAGAAACAAGGTACA
>DASZPW010000143.1:0-2301 GCA_035550155.1 Chitinophagaceae bacterium
CTTCAACATCCCCAGGTAAAAAATCTATTTCCATGCGGCGAAGGAGCCGGTTATGCCGGCGGCATTGTAAGTGCAGCGATGGATGGAGAGAAAGTGGCAACTATGACTGCAAAACAATTGCTGCGTCGATAACTTTTGCAAATCCTTATTGCTTTTCACCGTATTGTAACTTCCATTTGCCGACATATTCGGCTTTTGAAATGATCAAATGACCATTTTCTCCGGTAAATGATGAGGCATTTTCATAGTATCCTATCTTTGACAAACAAATTTTTTTCTATGGCAATACTGGAAGTACATAATCTGAAAAAATATTTCGCTACGCAAAAAGCTGTGGATGATATCAGCCTTTCCATCGAAAAAGGAAACATCTACGGTTTACTGGGCCCGAATGGCGCCGGTAAAACCACGCTGATCCGGATGATCACAGGAATTTTCTTCCCAGATGAAGGCGAAATTTTTCTCGACGGAAAAAAATTTGATCCGCAAAATGATGTGATCCATCTTGGTTATATGCCCGAAGAAAGAGGCTTGTATAAAAAAATGAAGATCGGCGAGCAGGCTTTGTATTTAGCCCAGCTAAAAGGATTAAGTAGATCCGAAGCTATGGAGAAGATCAAACAATGGTTTGTAAAATTAGAAATGCAAAGCTGGTGGAATAAAAAAGTGGAAGACCTGAGCAAAGGAATGAGCCAAAAACTACAGTTTGTTATTACTGTGCTGCATGAACCTAAACTGATCATCCTTGACGAACCGTTCAGTGGCCTTGATCCTGTCAACAGTAACTTGATCAAAGATGAAATATTTCAGTTGGCGCAAAGAGGCTCTACTATTATTTTCAGTACGCACCGCATGGAACAGGTAGAAGAGATCTGTGATCATATTGCGTTGGTGAATAAAGGGAAAAAAATATTGGACGGAACGGTAAAGAAAATAAAACAGGATTTTAAAGAGAATCTTTTCAGTATCGGAATGGAACAAGCCCCGCTATCAATGAATGGAGACGCACCTTTTGAAATGCTGGGTACACAGGATCATCATTCCATTGTGCGGATAAAAGAGGGTAATAAACCCAATGATGTATTGAAATACCTTATTCAGCAGGGAGCTACTATAAATTCATTTAATGAAATATTGCCATCACTGAATGATATTTTCATCCGCCTGGTAGAAGGAACACCAGCTGCCCGGCAATTTCAAAACGTTTAATCTTCAATTTATACATCCGAAATAAAAATTCTTATGCATAAAATTTTGCTCATAATAAAAAGAGAATACCTGACCAGGGTTCGCAAAAAAACTTTCATTATTGCCACATTACTTTTCCCATTGCTATACCTGGGATTGATTTTCGGTACCGGTTATCTTGCCGAAAAGACCCGTGCCAACCTGCATGTGGCGGTAATAGATTCTTCCGGGTATTTTACAAAGGCATTACTGGATAAACATAATGCATTGGATCCATCATCTACTCTTACACTTGCCACAACAAAGCCCGGACAAAAAGAATTCAATTTTGATACTGCCGGTTACGATGCATATCTTATTATTCCTTCATTAGATTGGCAAAAAGGTGACAGCAATATCAATTTGCAGGCGAAAAAATCCTACGGGCCCGGTGCCACAGCCATTATAGACGCAAAACTGAACCGAATATGGGACGAGATCAAAAATGACAGCCTGAAAATTGATGCGACCAAACAACAGATATTTTTATCAAGTCGTTTAGGGATTCATTTTATTAATGTTACAGATCCTAAAGCTGATGCAAAATATGCAAACAGCATTGGCCTTGCCTGTGGCTTCCTGATCTATTTTATTATTCTCATCTACGGCTCGCAGGTGATGATGGGTGTGATGGAAGAAAAAACGAATCGCATAGCAGAGATCATTGTTTCTTCAGTCAAACCATTTCAAATGATGCTGGGAAAGATCGTGGGTATTGCCCTCGTAGCACTTACACAATTCATTTTATGGATCGCTTTTGTATTTATCATTTACAATATCACAAAAGTCTCCAGTAGTACGGTCGGTGTAAATTCACTCGTCGGAAGCGTTCAACAAATTTTTACCAGTATAAACTTACCGATGGTCCTCTTTTGTTTTGCATTCTATTTCCTTGCTGGTTTCTTCTTCTATTCTTCCATATACGGAGCCATCGGCAGCGCCGTCAATGAAGATGTGCGGGAAGCCCAGTCATTGAGTTTCCCCATCACCATGCTTATCATCATTTCTATTTTTATGATGACCACGGCCATCAATGACCCGAGCGGTCCGGTTGCATTCTGGGGCAGCATCATT
>DASZPW010000144.1:0-6223 GCA_035550155.1 Chitinophagaceae bacterium
ACCGGGTTTTCCATAACCGCCTTGCACAAAAAAATTGGCTTTAGGTAAATTCTTTGCATCTATAAGTTTGGTCTGACTATTCAGCAATTGATCCTGGTAAGAAAATAATTTTAATTCAGGCCTTTGAATGTCGCCATAACTGATTGAAGGAACAACTGGTGTTTCCAACTGAACTGTTTCCGGCAGAGGCTGATTAATGAAAAGAGACAACACATCGATCAATCCTTTGCGGGAAGCTTTTAATTCAATGCCCCGCTGATCGGTTGTTAATAACTGCGCCTGCAGCAAATTGAGATTAGATTTTAATGCAACACCATTATTTACCTGTGCCTGCACTTTCTTGATACCATCGTTCAGATCGGCTTTGACAAGTTCTATTTGTTTCAACTGCTCATCAAAATATATTACTCCAAGAAAAAGTTGGTTGATGCGATCTTTGATAGTGTACAGATCCACTTCTATCTTCTGCTGGTTCACTTCCTCATTCATTTGCTGAATATTCTTTTGCTGTTTGATGACACCACCATCATAGATCACCTGGTTGAGATCAGCCAATATTTTATACTGGTCTTTACTCGGTGGATTGAATTTGAATCCCGGTATTGGCACATCAATAGTGGTCACTTCCGATTGATACGTTGCTTGTCCGCCGAGAGAGAACTGTGGTAAATATCCTTTGTTGAGATTATCGATAGTAAGGCCTGTAGTTTGTTTCAACAATTCTCTTTGTTTGATCAGTGGATAATTTTTTTGTGCAAGGTCATATGCTTGCTGCAGGCTTAGACTTTGTTGCGCCTGCAAATTGAAAATTGAAAATTGAAAATTGAAAATTGCAATCAGTACTAATTTCAGTTTCATATGAATCATTTTCTGATGGAGTCAATAATGAATTTTGGTATCTCTGTTTTTCGCTGATCCATGGCCAGCCGGAACTGCGATTCATTCATCCGGACGTTACGGATGATCATCGGTTTGGCGATGAACGGGAAAATGGTCATGGATAACAGATTTAATAGTAAATGGATCGGGCTCACTTTTTTGATCGTTCCTTTTTTTATTTCCCGCTCGATCTGCTCAATAAATTTTACCGGCTGGGGAAAATGTGTGTTTTGTAACATTTTGTTGAGAAACTGATCCGGGTCACGGTTGATCTCATTCATTACGAACCAGGGCAGGTAAGGATTAGCCAGCATTTCATCTATGTACTCATTCACGAAATTTTCGATCTTTTCAAATAGTGGAGCATCGGACTGGAAAATCATAGCGATCTTGGGAAAAAATTTCTGCGCCTCTTCCTGAAAGATCATTTCAAAAAGCTTGTCTTTATCCCGGAAATAATAATGCAGTAAAGCTTTGTTGATCCCCGCTTCATCGGCAATATCCTGCATCCTCGCACCTGCCATCCCCTCCCTTGTAAAGATCTTTTTAGCAGCCGCCAGAATCCGCTGCTCTGCATTATCATCCTTTTGCTTTTTGCTTTTTACTTTTTGATGTTTCTTAACCATATAGTTTAACCAAATGGTTAACAAAAATAGGAAATCAGAAGTATCTGCCAAATTAATTTTCGGTAAAGCACCTTCTTTAAAAGGTAAATGACAGAACTCTCGAATTTAATTTCCCGAAAGATCCGGTTGGCGGCAGTTTCAAAAAGACCATAATCAGGTACTTACTCCTGCACACCTGAGCTAAATCAGCCCGAAGTGAAAACCGGGATCATAATTTTAAGCGGGATTACTTCCCGGAAATAAAAAGAAAAGCAATGCGCAATTTTAAATTCAGATCATTCCCTTTATCACAAGTCTATGGCTTGATGGAACCGGGGCCGGTAGTGATGGTAACTACAAAGCAGGAACAAAAAACGAATGTAATGACCATGTCCTGGCATACGATGATGGAATTTGAACCGCCATTGATCGGTTGCGTCATCAGCGGCAGTCATTATAGTTTTGAAATGCTGATGGCAACGAAAGAATGTGTGATCGCAATACCAACAGCTGAGTTAGCCGGAGCCACAGTAAAAGTCGGCAACAGTGCCGGTAGAAAAACAGACAAGTTTAAAAAATTCGGATTGACGATGCTGCCTGCTTCATTGGTTGGAGCGCCGCTGATCAAAGAATGTTATGCCAACCTGGAATGCAAAGTGGTTGATACCAGTTGGGTGAACAAATACAATTTTTTTGTCCTCGAAGTATGCAAAGCATGGATCAATCCCGGCATCAAAGATCCCCGCATGATACATCATCGGGGCCGCGGCGTTTTTGCAGTAGATGGAAAGATCATAAAGCTTCCGTCAAAAGCGAAATGAGATAATTTTTCCCGCTGCTTTCAGCAACATCTTATCTCACATACTTCATCACTGCTTTAAAAATTTCCGCCCGCAAAGGATTGGGATTGTAATACAGTCCCGACTTTAATAATCCAATATTCTGACGATTGATGAAAAGAATAATGGAAAGATGATATTGCGGCACAACAACAATACTCGTTCCGGTAAAACCGGTATGACCAAATGTTCCTGCAGGTCCATCCTTCATAAATGAATTGGTGCTGTCCATCATCCAGCCGAGACCGTTATGAAAACGATCTTCCACAAAAAAAGAATCAATGACCGGAGTAGAAATGAATTGTTTATTGCCGAGCTTTCCTTTATTCATCAGCATGTCCACCAATTTCTGCACATCATCCACCGTAGAAAATAAACCGGCATGCCCTGAAACCCCTTCGAGGGCATACCAGGCATTGCCATCATTCACTTCACCTTTCAATACATAATTCCTCCATCCGTTCCATGAAGCGGGATCAATTTCTTTTACCGTAAAGCCCAAAGAAGAATCATAAACCATTCTTTTTTCATAAGGATTGCCCAATGAAGTAGCAGCAATATTGCTGGCTCTTCCATGCTGCAATGGTTTGTACATCGTATGCGACATACCGAGCGGAATGAAAATATTTTTTTGCTCAAATTCATCCAATCTAAGTCCGGAAACTTTTTCAACGATCTCGCCGAGCAACATAAAACCAAGATCGCTGTAACTGCGCAGCTCACCTACCGGGTATTTCAGCGGCAACGCATGAATCACATCATATGTAGTTTGTCTTTTTGAAGAGCGATAGAATAAAGGATACCATTCTATCAAACCGGCAGTGTGTGTGAGCAGGTGGCGGATGGTGATGGCACTTTTCGGCAACGTATCGAAACCCTGGATATATTTTCCTACGGGATCATCCACATGGATCAGTCCCCGATCTACCAGCAACATGATGGAAGTGGTGGTACCGATCACTTTGGTGAGTGAGGCCATATCGAAGATCGTTTGCGCATTCATCTTTGGCGGATGCGCCAAGAGCCGGTGACCGAAATCATATTTCTGTGAATAGCCATAAGCATGTTTGTAAATAATAGTCTCATTTTGTTTGATTGCTATCACAGCGCCTGGAATCAGATCATGAGCTACAGCGCCGTTGAGAATACTGTCAATAGTTGCGATAAGCGCCGCTTTTGATTTTTTATTTGCAGCGGCCTGTGCATTGACTGAACTATGCAGCAGGCAGGCTGATAGCAGCACCAATAATAACGATCTCAAACTATCAGAACAAATTGTGGATTTGAATCCAACTGTATTCATCAATTACAAATATTTTACTATTACATTTCATTAATGCGTAGCACCAATAAATCTCGCCACATTATCGTGCAGCAACTTCAGTGACTCCGGGTGTAAATACACCATGTGGCCCGAGTAATATAATTTGTATTCAATATTCTTTTGCAACTCCGACGGCATCGGCAAATGCTGTAATTCATATTGACCCTGGAAATATGGAGTGCCCAGATCAAAATAACCAGAGTTCAGCATCACTTTCAGATTCGGGTCATAGATCATGGCATGCGCCAACGCTGTCATCACATTCGGATAAATATTTTCCTGCGGATCGGTAAAGCCCGGGATCTTATGCCGGTAATCCCATTGTTCATATACACCATCGCCGCCGGGATGAAAAGTTTGCCCCATGCCATATTTCAATTCGCTGCGGACATAATTATTAAATGCACCGATAAACGGACCATCGATATAAGAATCCATCGGATCGTAAGGACTTTTTTCTGCCAGCGGATCTATAGCAAATCCACTGTAGCGGGCATCCAGGCGACCGGTAACTAGTTTATCCTTATTCAGCAACTCCTGTTCAAATTGCTGATCCTCTACTCTCAGGTTCGCCTTCCTGATATAATCAATGGACAAGCCGGTGTATTCATGCAGCTTCGCAGCGATCTTATCAAATGTTGCAGCATCCAGCATCGCTCCTTTATTTAATGCCAGCGCATAATCATTCATGGCAAAATGTTCCACTTCTTTCAGAAACGGTTCCATTTTTGCCGGTTGGTTGGGAAGCATGTGATGATACCATGCCACCGCCGCATAAGAAGGCAATGCCATCTGATATGGAAGATCATTCCCCGGTTCTGCATGTGGATTGTCGGGCGAATTGGCAATGTTCAGAATTTGCGAAAGCAAAATCACACCATTCAGGTTGATACCTTTTCCTGCCACCAACACATCAGCCAGCGCTGCCGAGCGAAAAGTGCCATAACTTTCTCCGAATAAATATTTCGGAGAATTCCAGCGATTGAAATCAGAAATAAACTGCTGAATGAAATCAGCAAATGCATTGGCATCCTGGTCGGCGCCATAAAAATCTTCCGGCTTGCCGGCGCCACCCATTTCTTTAGTGATGATCTTGCTGAAACCTGTTCCCGGAGCATCAATAAAAACAAGATCGCTGGCATCTAACAAACTGTAATCATTGTTCACTGTTTTATACGGCGCTTTGGTACGGGATGTATCCTGCAGAAAAACCCGTTGCGGACCAAAAGCTCCCATGTGCAGCCAGATAGTGGAACTGCCCGGACCGCCATTGTATAAAAAAGTGATGGGCCGTTGCGACGGATCTTTTTCACCTTCTTTAAAATAAGCTGCATAAAAAATACTGGCAGTAGGTGTATCGCTGGCATTCTTCAAAACGATGGTTCCGGCTACAGCCTGGTAATTGATCTTGTTGCCTTCCACCGTTACAGAACCATGCGTCACGGAGCGCTGAGGCGTTTTATAATTTTCAGTAGTATCACTGCCGCTTTCTTTTTTCACTTGCGCCAAAGAAGTAATGCAGGCAAATTGCAAAACAGTAATAAGTACAATGGTTGTTCGTTTCATGAATTTTTTCTTATGTGATGAATAATAGTGAAAGCCTCATAACAGTTCCTGAATGAGTTCTTATTTTTCAAACTTACAATTTATTTGTAAGGATAAATACATTGATCAGGATCGCTTTGATAAAATGATCTGTAATATAGGAATAGTCTGAAGAATTTTTCTGTAGCAATCACCAGCGCCAGTATTTCGTTTCATTTGCGAGCTTGCTTTAAAAAATTTCAGTAAAAATCTAACACGATGCACTACTTAAAATACTTCATCATATTATCAGCTACCTTGTCCGTATCACCCGCAAAATGATGGCTGCCGGGAAGGACCTCCAATACATAATTTTTTACCTGTACCGTTTTCGCCGGGAAATAAGCCATATCATCTTCTCCCATGATGACAACAGTGCGGGGAACATTCATCTTATTGATAGCGGCCACTACATCCATGCTCCTTTTTGTATGGCCTCCGAAAATATCAGTCCAATGAATTTCAAAATCAGTGGAACTTGAAGGTGCTAATAGAATTACACTTACCAGTTTTTTTTGTATTGAATCCGGCAACTTGTTTACAATAAAAGGCATCACATCCGCACCAAATGAATATCCTACCAACACTAATCGTTGATTTTGCCTGTTCTTAAATATTTTTACCAGGTAAGAAAGAATAGCTGCTGTTGTTTCCTCCGGAGTTTTTTTATCCCAGAAATAACTCTTTGCATTGATAGCAGTAACCCGGTAGCCGCCCTTGTTCAATGCAGTGCAGAGATCGGTTGAAAACCGGTTGAAACCACCATCGCCACTGATATAAAGTACAAAGGGATTGGTAGCATTACCATTCCATTCCTTTATTGGCAATTCATCGGATTGTGCAGATAGTGCAACGGGGAACAAAACGGACAACAAATAAATTAAAAGAAATTTCTTCATGGTTTCATTACCTGGTTTATTGCCAGGGGCAATTGTATCAGATCAAAATCATTGTCGTACACCAAATATTTATTTTCCCAGATAGTAGCATAT
>DASZPW010000145.1:0-1915 GCA_035550155.1 Chitinophagaceae bacterium
AACACTCGTAGTGGATCGTGGCGGTTGGGAAGTGATCCCTGAAAAAATAGACGGTAAGGATAAGATGGAAGCGGTAGCAAGGCAAAAAAGAGTGGACGATGGACTTGATCTCCACACAAAAAATTTTATTGAAACTGTTCGGTCAAGAAAAATGGAAAACCTGAAATGCCCGGTGCAACTGGCGGCGCATGTAGCTACTGTTTGTGATATGGGAAATATTGCATATAGGACCGGGAAGAAAATTTATTGGGACGTTGCTGCAAATAAATTTACAGATGAAACGGCAAATAAATACCTTGCTGCAGAATATCATAATGGCTACAGTTTGCCGAAAGTTTGAAAAATAAAAATCAATTCACATGAAAAAAATAATTTCGTTATTGATAGTACTCATGATTTGTTCCAGGATCTTTTCTCAGACTCCCATGGAAAAATTTGAGTTCGTCAATTTTTCGCAGGTAAACATCACCGATGATTTCTGGAAGCCGAAGATTGATAAAGTGGCAACAGTTACCATGGCGGCTTGCATCTATCAAACTGAGGTAAAAACTCCCCGCATCCGCAACTTTGAAAAAGTAGCAAGAAATGACGGAGAAAAATTTGAAGGTTTGTATTACGATGACAGCGATGTGTACAAAGCTTTGGAAGCAATGGCATATTCATTAAAAACACATCCTGATTCCACTCTGGAAGCAAAAGCCGATGTATGGATCGATAAAATAGCGGCGGCACAATTGCCGGATGGTTATCTCGACACTTATTTTACGTTGACAGATATAAGCAAACGATGGACAAATATTTCAGCACACGAAGATTATAATGCCGGCCATTTGATCGAAGCGGCCGTTGCCTATTATAATGTAACCGGCAAAAGAAAATTATTGGATGTTGCTATCCGTCTCGCCAATCATATCGATTCTACTTTTCGTTTGGGAAACAGAAAATGGTTCAGTGGTCATGAAGAAATTGAATTGGCATTGGTAAAATTATATAAAGTCACAAAAAATGATCGTTACCTGAAACTGGCCGACTGGTATTTGCAGCAGCGGGGAAAAGGAGGAATTTATACTTATGGAACTACATGGTTCACTCCCGGTTACTGGCAGGATCTGAAACCGGTGAAAGATCAGACTGAGATCACCGGCCATGCGGTTCGTGCCATGTATCTCTATACCGGCGCAGCAGATGTGGCAGCACAAACCGGAGATGCCGGATATATGAATGCGATGGAAAAAGTTTGGGAAGATGTGGTATATCGCAATATGTATATCACCGGCGGCATCGGTTCAGCAGGTGATAACGAAGGTTTCAGCAAAGATTATGATCTTCCCAACGAAGAAGCTTATTGCGAAACCTGCGCTTCTGTCGGAATGGTATTGTGGAATCAGAGAATGTGTCAACTCACCGGTGACAGCAAATATATTGATGTGCTGGAAAGAAGTTTATACAATGGTGCGTTGGATGGATTGAGCCTGAGTGGTGATCATTTCTTTTATGATAATGTGTTAGCATCAAATGGGCAGAATCAGCGGAGAGAATGGTTTGGCACAGCTTGTTG
This sequence comes from Chitinophagaceae bacterium, assembly GCA_035550155.1. Lineage (GTDB taxonomy): Bacteria > Bacteroidota > Bacteroidia > Chitinophagales > Chitinophagaceae > UTBCD1. The sequence continues at coordinate 1,559 of DASZPW010000145.1, forward strand.
TCCCGCAAATATTGCCCGTCTTGTTACTTCGGTGGGTAATTATATTTATGGAAAAAGTGATGATGGCATTTGGGTGAATTTATTTGTGGGCAGCAACACTACTATTAATGTGAATAATACAGATGTGGCGGTAAAAACAACAACTAATTATCCATGGGAAGGAAATGTGAAATTGAATATTGATCCTTCTAAAAAAACGAAATTCAAAATATACGTACGGATTCCCGGATGGTTCAGCGGAAATGCTGTACCCGGGAATTTGTACAATGTTGTTAGCAAGAGCAACGAAAAAAATCCTGTGTTCAAATTGAATGGTAAGCAGGTTTTCTATGCAATTGAAAATGGTTATGCAGTTAT
>DASZPW010000146.1:0-5241 GCA_035550155.1 Chitinophagaceae bacterium
CTTTCTGTATCCACCGATGAAGTGGCTTCATCCAATATAAGAATGGAGGGATTATATAACAACGCTCTGATAAAAGACAAAAGCTGGCGCTGCCCCAAAGAAAGCGTAGCACCCCGCTCCATCACGTTATAATCATAACCGCCGGGCAATCGCATGATGAAGTCATGCATCCCGATCAGTTTTGCTGCTTCGATCACTTTTTCTTTTGGGATTTCCGGGTTTCTCAGGGTGATATTATCCATCACCGTTCCGGAAAACAGGAATACATCCTGCAATACCACACCGATATTTCTCCGCAACACATCCAATTTATAATCTTCAATATTGACATCATCAATTTTAATAGCTCCTTTCTGAATGTGATAAAGCCTGTTCATCAAACTGATAATAGTTGTTTTGCCGCTGCCGGTATGGCCAACAATCGCTACCGTTTCACCTGCATTTACATTGAAGCTGATATCTTTCAAAACATAATTCTCGTCATTATATGCAAACCATACATTTTCGAAACCGATCTTTCCTTTCACTCCCGCTGCGGGTTCAAAGGCATGTTCATTGGATTCGGGGATAAAATCTTTATTGTCTAAAACTTTAAACACCCGTTCACTTGCCACCATACCCATTTGCAGCACATTGAACTTATCCGCAATCACCCGAAGCGGACGAAAAAGTAAATTCAAACAAAGGATAAAAGACACCACAGTTCCCTGTTGGTTTTGATGCAACTGCAATGCTTCTTTCGCTGTCCACCATACTATAAGGCCGATAGATAAAGCAAGCACAATTTCTACGATAGGAAAAAAAACAGAATATGCAAAAATCGCTTTGATATTAGCGTTACGATGTTCCCTGTTTATTTTATTAAACTTTGCAGATTCCCTTTCTTCAGCAGCAAATGCCTGCACTACCTGCATTCCCGTAAGGTGCTCCTGAACAAATGCATTCAGCGCCGCCACAGCATTGCGAACTCTATGGAATGATTTATTGACACTTTCTTTGAAATAATATGTCGCCACTATCATTATTGGAAATGGTATCAGTGCGATCAGGGTAAGTTGCCAATCCCGGGAAAACATATAGATCAGCACACAAACAATAGAAAGCAGATCAGCAATAATAGGTATTAGTCCATCGGAAAAAATATCGTTGATCGATTCTATATCATTGATGGTCCTGGTAGTCAATGTTCCGATCGGCGTTTTATCAAATTGCGATAAATTCAAACCGAGTATTTTTTGATAAACAGAAACTCTCAGGTCTCTCACTACCGATTGGCCCAACCAGGAAGTAATAAACGAAAATGTAAACCGCAACGCCGTTTCTATAAGAAGCAATCCGATCTGGATAATGGTGATAAGGATGACCATGTGGCTGACAGAATGAGCAATGTATTTGTCCACAGTCAGCTGGATCAGCATGGGCCGGACCGGAGTGATAACCGCCAATACAATGGCCAATATTACCGAGAGGTAAAATTTTTTCTTATATGGAGCGGCATAATGAAATACCCTCCGTAAAAGATCAAAATTCAATATTCGTTTTTTTTGTTCAGGCAAAATCAGCTTATTGATGAAGGAGCAAAATTAGAAAGAAGTGAGCTTATCGCAGCACCATTCAATCTTCATCATCTTCCGTTCCCCCCATTGCTATTTTATACGCTTTGATGAAAAGAGCGCCAAGATTTTTATAAGGGGGAATATAATCTTCGAATCCTTCTACTTTTACTTTTTTCTCCAGTTCCTGCCAGAAAGGTATCCACTCAATATCTTTCCCGTTGCGTACGGTTTCCATCAGTTGCTCAAAGAATGGACGGTTGATGGCTGTCTTGCCGATCTGTTTGGACGCAATGATATGAGCATCCGGGGCTTTCTTCAAGACATCATCGATCAAATGATAACCGCCACAGGAACCAAGAAACACAATTTTTGAAGAAGGAAACATTTGGTCGATGGTGGATTCGGCATAATAACTATGTCCGCGGTGAATGGTGACCGTAGGATCCAATTTATTTTTTTCTAAATACTCCGTCAGATCTTTCTGCGCTTTTTCATCTTCTCCGTCTTCTTCGGGCAAGGGTTTGTTGGAAAAAATAGTAACGGGTTTTCCTTTCAGAGAACTGATCGTTATCCATTCCGGGTTGCTGTTATCAATTCTCCAAATGGCGGGACTAAACATTTTTTTGAATCCTTCAAATATATTCTGTCCATCCTTATCACCATAGAAAAACACTTCCATGATCACCCTTCCGCTGTCATTTGCCAGTAATTTATACGGCACATTGTATATCGGAGGAATACCAAATTCTTTTGACAGGTCAATTTTACTTGTTGAATCGGCAGATAAAAACAATTTATACAACAGGTCATACATCACCGTTCCCCTCTTATTTCCTGCTGCATTATTTCGTATATAATTTGCTTTCACGTTCATCAGCATTTCATTGGCCACTGGTTTCATGGTTTCGGCAATGCTGGCATAAGAATCTGCAACATCCACGCCGTCTTCCAGGCTATTGGATGATTCCAATCCGCTTACAAATGCTTTCATCAAAATCGTCGCATCGTCATGGCTGGGAAAACTGCTGAGAAAATTGCTCAATGTATTATAGCCTGCTGCCATTTTGATGAACTTCCTGTATTTATCAAATTTTACATTCAGCAACAATGAATCACCGCGGTGATTGATACGGTTCATCATGAGCGGATAAACGCCGTTTACAAAACTGGATGTATAAATTATACCGTCGGTATATACGGCGAGATAATACAGTTCTTCTGCCGTTAGCGGCTGAATAATTTTAAAACGAACATTCGGATCGTCCATTTCATGCAGGCCATTGATAGTATTGATGAATACGTCGGTGGCTTTTGTTTCCAGCATTTTACCTAATTCACGAAACCCATAGGCGGTGTCTTTATTGATAGCACGGCTCATGTAATCCATTCTTGTTTTCACCAGCAACCGGTAGTAGGCAATGGAATCATCCCGTACGGAGTCAATAGTTTCAAAAGTTACTTTCCCGTTGATAATATTTCCAAGGAATGGATAATACAGGCGACCGCTTTTATTTCTTGCCATTCGGGCAACAGCCGCTACGAACGGATCATCTTTGATATTATTAATAATGTACCCGAGTTTATTTCCTGCCTGCGCATAATCATACAACAACTCAGGATATTTTTTTGACACTGCTTTGATCAAACTATCAGCAAATGGTACATCCGGATTATCGGTCAATACCCGGAACACCTGTTCCGGATGCAGTCCGCAATATTTTTTTATCAACAGGCCTTTGATGTTTTTGTAGCCGGGATTGTTCTCGAATGCATCCGACTGGAATACAGCGTTGGCGATCTCATAAGGAAGGCCTTCAAAATAACTTTCTACATTTATTCCTTTTTCATCCAGCTTAATGCAATCTTCATAAGCATCAAGTACAGCGGGTAAATTCAGGGGATCTGCCAGGCGGGCCTTCCAGCTTTTCTGAAGATTATACAATAACGTGGCTGTACGACGGATGTAAAGGATCTTTTTCTGATCGGCAAGGCTGCTATCCTTTTCAATATTATAAAGTATGGATGCCACCTTCCATTTTGCGGCATAGGTAAGCAGGTAATTGATCTCGTTGTTGGAAGAAACGGCGAATTGATTATCATCTTTGCCATCGTACTTCAGGATGTTTTTCTGTTCTTTTTTTACTTCATCATGAAAAAGCTGGTGCCGGAAAACCGGTACAAAATTTTTTAATACCGTAGTATCTAATTGAGCTGAGCCGGCGAAAAAAAACAGCACAAAACTGATCAGCGGGAACAGGTATCTGGGGGTTGCTATCATAAGGATCGTACTACAAATTTAATATCCCTGTCTGATATGGACGTTTTTCGGAACGGTTATGTTGCCGCCACATATGAAAGACGCTCTTTTTTTAATGCCCTGTTCATACTACACCCGGCTTTTCCGTATTAATTTTTTATTAAGTCTGTATGATGTATGTACATCAGATTTCTGATTCCACAGATTTCCGTTTAGGTTTGCGCAAACTTAGCGATAGATGGAAACCAAGGCAAGAAAAGTGCTGATAGCCGATGACGAACCCGATATCCTGGAAATTTTGAAGTACAATCTTGCGAATGAGGGTTATGAAGTGACCACAGCCAAAGATGGTGATGAAGCCCTTGATAAAGCCCGTCGCAATCATCCTGACCTTGTTGTGCTCGATATCATGATGCCAAAAAAAACCGGTGTGGAAGTTTGCCAGATACTCCGAAGCCAGGCTGAATTTAAGGATACCCTGATCATATTTCTCACAGCAGTAAACGATGAAGGCACCCAGGTTAGAGGATTGGAAACCGGCGCCGATGATTATGTAAGCAAACCGGTAAGTCCACGGGTATTTTTAAGCAAAGTGAATGCATTATTTCGCCGTTTGGCAAAACCTGCTACCAAATTGCTGAAACTGGATGGCATTGTTATTGACCCGGAACGATTTGTGGTGCAGGTGCAGGGACAAGATGTTTCGCTGGCAAAAAAAGAATTTGAATTGTTGTACCTGCTGGCACTGAAGCCGGGCCGTGTTTTTTTGCGGAACGAAATACTGAACCAGGTTTGGGGTAATGATGTGATCGTAGGTGACCGAACCATTGATGTGCATATCCGTAAGATCCGTCAGAAGCTGGGCATTGATTGCATCACAACGGTAAAGGGAGTAGGTTACAAATTTGAATTGTAAAACAAAAACTACCAGGCTACATACTATATTAGGAGACCTTTAATCTTGCGTCTTGTCCCTAATCTTTCGACTCCTGTAACTTCGTATCATGTTTTCCACTAAAAACATTTCTCCCAGAACATTTTCCTTTTTTACGGCTTTTGTGTTAGCTGCCGGTACCGGGTTGTTGCTTTTTATTTACAATAAAAACTGGACAGAAGCAGCCGGCGTATTTGCTGTCGTTTTTCTCCTTGGTTTCTTCCTGTTCTCGTTTGTGATGGAACGTTTCATTTACCGGAAGATCAAACTCATCTATAAATTCATTTATCAAACCAAAGCGACAAAAAAAGAAGAAACTTATTATAAATACCTGCTGCCGCAAAAAAGTATTAATGAAGTGCGGGAAGACGTAGAAGCTTGGGCAGAAGAGCATAAACAGGAAATAGAATCACTGCGACAGAATGAACAATTCAGGAAAGAGTTTTTACAGAATCTTTCTCATGAATTCAAAACGCCGGTATTTGCTATACAGG
>DASZPW010000147.1:0-10597 GCA_035550155.1 Chitinophagaceae bacterium
GTCGTTGGTTCGATAGTTCTTGAAATTGAAAAAAAATATTTTGACTATTACTATAGTCAGGACCCTTAGCTCAGACGGTTAGAGCATCCCGACACAGTCGGGAGGGTCGTTGCTTCGATAGTTCTTGAAATTGAAAAAAAATATTTTGACTATTACTATAGTCAGGACCCTTAGCTCAGACGGTTAGAGCACCTGACTCATAATCAGGGGGTCGTTGGTTCGATCCCAACAGGGTCCACAAATAAGTTGTTGCATTTGCGGAACGTGGTTCCGCTTTTTATTATAGTAATTTCAGAAAGGTTTCTTTAACCTTTTCTTAACCGGGATGAAAATACATTTGTCCTTCACATAATTATGTTATGAAGAAAATATTACTGCCTGCTTTAATAATGTTATGTACAGTTTCTGTGTCAGCACAAAACAATCCGTCCACCGAAAAGAAAAAGACAACCATTGATCTCAGCGGCCGTGCCAATGATCACTTTATGATACAATTGGGCAGTTATGGATGGTTTGGCCGTCCTGACACAATTCACACCAGGGGATTTTCAAAAAGCTTCAATTTTTATATTTTATTTGATTTTCCATTTAAAACCAACCCGCATTTCAGCGTGGCCATAGGCCCCGGCATCGGAACAGATATGATGTATTTTGATAAAACCTATGTGGGAATCAAAGACAATACTTCTACCATCGCATTTGATGATCAGTCTGACACAACGCATTTCAAAAAAACAAAACTGTCAATGGCCTGGTTGGAGGCGCCTGTAGAATTACGCTATACTTTTGATCCGGCTCATAATGCCAAAAGCCTGAAATTAGCCCTCGGGGTGAAGATCGGCGCATTATTGAATGCTCACACCCGAAACAAAGATTTTGTAAACAGCAGTGGAGGCGTGATTTATCAGTATGTTCAAAAAGAAGCAAGCAAAAAATTTTTTAATGGAAACCGGCTCGTTCTTTCTGCAAGAGCGGGGTTAGGTCATGTCAGTCTTTTCTATACCTACCAGGTCAGCACTTTATTTAAGGAGAACCGGGGACCCAGTGTCAACCCATATTCCTTCGGTGTAACGCTAAGCGGACTTTAAACTAATTCTTATAAAAAAAGCGGCTCATTTGAAATGAGCCGCTTTTTAATTTTTCCAAAAACCGGCCAAACGTATGAGTATTTTCTATTTTTGCTTTTCCACCGGCGGTGGAATTTTTATTATCAATGCTGAATAAAAAAAATATTTTTCAAGAACAGGAAAAGGCAGTGCTTGTTGGGCTGGTCCATAAGAACCAAACGGAACAACAGGTTCAGGAATATTTGGATGAATTAGCGTTTTTAGCGGAAACAGCCGGCGCCGTTACAATAAAACGATTTATTCAAAAACTCCCGCATCCCGATAGCAAAACATTTATTGGCAAAGGAAAATTAGAAGAGATCAAAAAATATGTGGAAGGAAAAAATATCCGCATTGCCATCTTTGATGATGAACTCAGCGGTTCTCAGATCAGCAATATTGAAAAAGCGCTGGATGTAAAAACCATTGATCGTTCTGATCTAATTCTTGACATTTTTGCCCGCAGGGCTAAAACAGCACAAGCAAAAACACAAGTTGAGTTAGCACAATATCAATACCTGCTACCAAGACTGCGAGGCATGTGGAAACACCTGGAACGTTTGGGCGGCGGTATCGGAACCCGTGGCCCCGGTGAAACAGAAATTGAAACAGACCGCCGAATCGTTCGTGATAAAATTTCTTTGCTACGCAAAAAATTATTGGAGATCGATAAACAGTCACTCACTCAGAGAAAAGAGCGGGGCGAATTCATTCGTGTAGCATTGGTTGGATATACTAATGTGGGTAAATCCACCATCATGAACCTGCTGAGCAAGAGCGATGTATTTGCAGAAAATAAATTATTTGCAACGCTGGATACTACTACCCGCAAAGTTGTTTTTGAAAACACTCCATTTCTTTTAAGTGATACGGTAGGTTTCATTCGCAAACTGCCGCATCACCTGGTGGAAAGTTTTAAAAGTACATTGGATGAAGTTCGTGAAGCAGATATTTTATTACATGTTGTGGACATCTCTCATTCTAATTATGAAGAGCAAATGGGCGTTGTGAATCAAACGCTACGGGAGATCGGTGCTGCCGAAAAACCGATGATCACCATTTTCAACAAAATGGATCTGTATGAAACAACGGTGTTTGATGAATGGCTGGAAGAAAGCACCAAACAACAACTGCTGAAAGACCTGCATGAAAGATGGGAGCGGGAAACACAAGGCAACGTTGTTTTCATAGCTGCTATTGAAAAAAGAAATATCAAAGAGTTGCGGCATGCATTGCTGCATAAAGTAAAAGAAATGTACCGGGTCCGCTATCCCTACAAATCGGAATTCTTGCATTGACCATCCAAAATGCGACGGGCAAAAATTTTCCATGAACGAAAAAAATTATACCTGGCATAAGGTTGCTGATCATATCAATGAAATTGATTGGCAGGAAAATAATATTGCTATTGCGGAAGTCAACAGCAAAAAGATCTGCCTCGCACTTTTTAATAATGATGTTTTTGCTTTTGCTTTCAAATGCCCTCATGCAGGTGGCATTTTAGCTGATGGATATGTTGATGCGCTTGGCAATGTTGTTTGCCCTACTCATCGTTATAAATACAATTTGCGCAATGGCCGAAATGTAAGTGGCGAAGGATATTATCTGAAACATTGGCCGGTTGAGTTGAGAGAGGATGGCGTGTATGTGGGAATGGAAAAAGAAAGTGGACTGTTTGGATGGTTTAAATAATAAAACCCGGCAAATTACCGGGCTTTAATTTCGCTCCTGCTGCTGGACTTGAACCAGCGACCCTCTGATTAACAGTCAGATGCTCTAACCAGCTGAGCTAAGCAGGAATAGGGCTGCAAAAATAGGGATATTCAGCTTTTTATAAAACTCTGTTTTGAAAAATTATAAGCCGTTTTTTGATTCATTTCCGATGGGAATAAATTTGTTAAAATATCCCTGTATCAGTTTACTGTCACTATGCTGACAAAACACGGTTTGCTATGATATTATCTTCGTATCGCAAACCTTTGAGTACACAATTCCGTTAGTATCATAAAATCGTTTTGTATGCGGTATAGTAGTTTTTTCATCATTACAGCCTGCGGCCTGCTCAGTGCCAGCTGCGGCATGAGCCAAAAAAGTAAAAATAAATATCCCGATCCTCCCGTAGCCAGCAGCAAAACGGTGTATCCTATGCAGCTTTCCGATGCACAATGGAAGCAGCGGCTGACAGCGGATCAATATTATATTTTGCGCCAGGCAGGCACCGAACCGGCAGGCACCGGCAAGTATGACCATTTTTATGAAAAAGGAACTTATTATTCGGCAGCTTCCCTGCAACCGCTTTTCAGTTCCGATACTAAATTTAATTCCGGAACAGGGTGGCCAAGTTTTTATGCGCCGATCAATCCAGATGCAGTTCGACTCATAAAAGATACCAGTTACGGCATGGTAAGGTGGGAAGTGGTGGACAGTAAAAGTGGTTCGCATCTTGGTCATGTTTTCGACGATGGCCCGGCGCCGACCGGGAAACGATATTGCATGAATTCTGCCGCTCTCATTTTTGTACCCGAAGGCGGCAAACCACCCGTTAGTTCTAAACAATAATATTTATAAAATGAGATCAGTTTTTTTTGCAGCGTTTGCTTGTATAGTTTTTAGTGGTTGTGCTATGTCACAAAACAGCGATGTGAAAATTCCTGCAGGTATAACCAAAAAATCTTCCGGCCATGAATCGGTGGCGTATTTTTCTGAAGGATGTTTCTGGCATACAGAAATTGTTTTTCAAAGCCTGGTTGGAGTGCGGGACGCTGTGTCCGGCTATTGCGGCGGCAGTGATACTAATCCCGATTATGAAAAAGTAAGTTCCGGAGAAACAGGTCATGCAGAAACGGTAGCGGTATTTTATGATTCTTCCAAAATATCGTTTCCAACTTTAGTGCAGGCGTTTTTTGACAGCCATGATCCAACAACATTGAATCGGCAAGGCAATGATGTCGGCACCCAGTACCGGTCTATCGCATTTTACAGTAATGACAAAGAAAAAAAGATCATTGATGATGAGATCAAGAAACTGAATGACTCAAAATATCACGGGGCTATTGTTACCCAGGTAAAAGCTTTTGTAAAATTTTACCCGGCGGAAGCGTATCACCAGGAATATATTTTACATCACCCGGATAATCCTTATGTGGCCAACGTTTCTATTCCGGATTTCTTAGAGTTCAAAAGAGATTTCAAAAACAATTTTAATTTTAAGCAATAGGGATTTTCTCAATCCTGTTTTATCACAGTTCCTTTATCGTAAATAACGGTGCTGGTCAATTCGCCGGCATCGTTATAGTTTTTCCATATTCCATCCATCACACTACAGAGCCCACGTTCTCTCAGTTTTTTCCAATCGCCGGAAGTATTGGAAACATATTGGCCTTTTGTTTTTATCGTACCATTGCTCCAATAATTCACAAATGCGCCGATAAAGCATTCATTGTATTTCAATCCCTCAAATACAAGATGGTTCTTATTATCGTAATTGCGTTCCCAATAAATTTTATCAGAAAAATAAACCGGCGGCATTTTGCCATAATTAACTGTAGTAACGGTATCAATTACCTGGCTATGTAAGCTGATCGCAACCAAATGGGTTGCCATCAGCAGGTATAAGAATTTTCTCATAGTAAGCTGCATCTGTTTAAGTGTACTATAAATCTACAATTAAGTATTCATTTACGTATAATCATGGTTCAGAGGAAATTTCATTCATTAACTTACGCTCCGAAAATTTATACTATGGGACGTATCAAAGTGGACCTGCATGATGTTTACAACGATAGCAAAGCGATCGACCGGGCATTGCACGATGCTTTTGAAGAAGCTATTGATAAAAAAATAAAAGAGATCGAGATCATTCCCGGAAAAGGCAGCGGGCAATTGAGAAAAAAAGTGGAGCGTTTCTTACAACAACCACATATAAAACCGTTATACCATCGCATCGAAAACGACAGTAAAAATTTCGGAAGATTATTTGTGTATTTTAAGTTTTGAATTGAACAATTTTTTATTGATCATGGCCTCTACTCTTGCTAACCAACTTACCCGTTTTTATAAATCGCTTCAACCTCCAAAACCTTTACCTAAAGGAGTCGAAGTATTATTCCCGCAACAAGACAAAAAAGTGATGGAGATCGTGACAATTTTTTTTAAAAAATTTTATAATGACAATCACCCCAGACGCCTGATATTCGGCATCAATCCCGGACGATTCGGCGCCGGAATAACTGGGGTCAATTTCACCGCTCCAAAACAACTCAAAGAATTTTGCGGCATCGATCATTCCTTCAAACAACAATCGGAATTATCAGCAGAATTCATTTATGAAATGATCGAACGATATGGCGGAGTGAGCACTTTTTACGGTCATTTTTTCATTTCCGCTATCAGCCCGCTAGGATATACCAGGGACGGCGTCAACCTGAATTATTATGATGACAAAAAACTTTTAGCAGCTGTGAAGCCATTTATTGTTTCCAGTATCCGGGAGCAGCTTTCATTTGGTTTTAAAACTGACCGTTGTATTTGCATTGGCGGAGCAAAGAATTTTGAATTCTTTTCCGCTTTGAATGAAGAATATCATTTTTTCAAAATAATTATTCCACTACCGCATCCCCGTTTCATCCTTCAATACCGCCGCAAACAGAAAGAAAGCTACATTCATCAATATTTATCCGCACTTCAAATTGACTAAAGAAAGTTTACTTACATTTGCTCCTCTACAATTTTCGCATATGAACATCTGCTAAGGCCTGCGAAACGCAGGCGGGCTCGGCCCCATCAAAACAGAACCTGATTTTTACGATCAGGCATTAGCAATCATTTATTGCTTTCATTTCCCATTTAATTAATTTCAAATTCACTGTATGCCGGAAACCAACATACATAATAACAAAATATCCCGTTTTATTTCATTGATAAAACAATCGCTCCGCGGAGAGGAGCATGATTATACACAAGGAAATATTCGCACTGCGATCATCCTGCTGGCGATTCCCATGATCCTTGAGTTGAGCCTCGAATCTGTATTTGCCGTAGTAGATATTTTTTTCGTCGGTCATCTGCCGAACAGCAGTTCAGCAATTCAAACAGTTGGCCTTACTGAATCCGTGATCACCATTGTTTATTCCATTGCAATCGGGTTAAGTACAGCCGCTACTGCAATGGTGGCAAGAAGAACAGGTGAAAAAAATAAAGATGCCGCTGCACATGCGGGTATGCAATCACTGATCATGGCGCTGATGATATCGGCAGTTATCAGTATCGTGGGGATCATTTTTGCCCCAAATATTTTACAGCTCATGGGAGCACAGCAGGATGTAGTAAACGAAGGCGCTGTTTTCACCCGCATCATGATGGGTGGAAGTGTGATCATCATTTTACTTTTTTTGATCAATGGAATTTTCAGAGGTGCCGGAGACGCTGCTATGGCAATGCGCAGCTTGTGGCTGGCAAGCTTGATGAATATTATTTTATGTCCCTTGTTCATTTACGGAGCAGGATCGTGGAATGGATTCGGGTTAAAAGGTGCAGCTATTGCCACTACTATAGGAAGAGGAATCGGAGTGTTGTATCAATGCTGGAATCTATTCAACGGAAAAAGCAGTGTCAGTTTGAAAAAGGAACATTTCAAAATTGATTTCTCCGTGATGAAACCGCTGGTCAAAATAGCATGGCCCGCTACTTTTCAATTCCTGATCGCATCCGGAAGCTGGATCGTGCTTGCAAGATTGGTTGCAGAAACAGGAGGCACTACTGCTTCGGCCGGTTACCAGATCGCTATTCGAAATGTTGTATTTTTTATTCTTCCCGCTTGGGGATTAAGTAATGCAGCAGCAACGCTGGTGGGTCAAAATCTTGGCGCCAACCAACCGGATCGTGCTGCCAAAAGCGTTTTACTTACCGCCAGATACAATGCAGTTTTCATGGCTGCTGTCATGTTGCTGTTTGTTTTCTTTTCATCACCCATCATCAGCATTTTTACAAAAGACGATGCGGTGCAACGGGTGGGAGCGCAGGCATTAATGATCATCGGTGCCGGTTATATTTTTTACGGCATTGGTATGGTAATGATGCAGGCATTGAATGGAGCCGGAGATACCAAAACACCGACATGGATCAGTTTTGTTTCTTTCTGGGTATTCCAGGTACCATTAGCTTATTTACTGGTACAAAAATTCCATTCAGGGATCGAAGGTATTTTTATTTGCATTCCCGCAGCGGAAACAATGAATGCAATTGCAGCTTGGATATTCTTTAAAAAAGGGAAATGGAAGAAGGTGAAGATATGATACCTTTAGAAAAGTTTTTTCTATCAGCTATGAATAATAACGTCATTGATCAAAACCGGGTACGGCAGGTGTTTTTTATCATTCTTATCCTGCTGCTGGCAATCGTATTGTTTTTCCAGTTGTATTCGTTTTTGCCGGCATTGCTTGGAGCCATCACTTTATATATCCTGTTGCACCGGATCATGTTTTACCTGACAGAAAAAAGAAAATGGAAAAAAGGTTTGACAGCGATCCTGCTGATGCTTGCATCTATTATTATAATCTTACTGCCAATTGGTTTATTAGCAAACCTGCTCTCATCTAAAGTCAGCTATGCCATTCAACATTCATCAGAACTGGTGGAAGCATTGAGAAAAGTAGTTCATAATACAGAACAACGTTTTGATATTACTATACTGAGCGATGAGAACATCAATAAAATGGGAGAGGCTATCGCACAAAGTCTTCCAAAGATACTTGGTGCCACGTTCAATACTGTCACCACTGTTTTCTTTATGTATTTCATTCTCTATTTCATGTTGGTGAATGGCCGCAAAATGGAGGACGCTTTGTACGAATATATTCCCCTGAAAGATGAAAATGTGAAACGGCTGGGCGATGAAGTGAATATGATGGTAATTTCAAATGCCGTTGGAATTCCTGTTGTGGCATTAGTACAGGCAATAGTTGGATTGATCGGCTATCTCATCCTTGGAGTAAAGGAACCCTTTTTCTGGTTTGGCGTTACATGGATCGCAGGAATGCTGCCTATTGTAGGAGCAGCGTTGGCATACGTCCCAATTGCTATCATCTTTTTTGCCAATGATCAGAACTGGCAAGGTATTGCAATGTTGATCTATGGTTTTGGAGTTATCGGCACAGTGGATAATGTAATGCGGTTTACCATGTTGAAACGTATCGGGAATGTTCATCCGCTGGTTACAGTATTTGGAGTAATTGTAGGTTTAAATCTTTTTGGATTCATCGGGCTGATCTTCGGGCCGCTGCTCATTTCAATATTTACATTGCTGCTAAAAATTTATTCCAATGAATTTGTCACCAAACAAAGGGAGGTCAAACACATTAACTAAAGATCAAATCTCTGCTCATTTTAGTAAATCTACCCGAAGTAAAAACAAGCTACAGCGTATTTGTTCGCAATTCTAATAAAAAACTGTATTTATTGCCTTGCATTTGTTTAAGTCTCATAATATTTTTATGCCCGAATCCGTTTTAAAATCCGTTCCGAAAGATTGTTTCGGAGAAAAACCGTACCCGATTGACCAAGATATTAAAATCAATATCCACATCCTGGCTGTCCGTTTCATTGGCAGCCTTCCCGCTCCTTCATACCGGAATTGAATTACCCGAAACTAAAATTGATCACACAAAAGCATTGCCTGCAGTTTCACTGAATATTGCAGAACCTAATTCAGTTGCTACACTACATAAACTTTCGGAATTATATACCGCTATTCATCTTGAAAATTACGGATTATCCAAAAATGCATTTGATTATGCATTGAAAGGATATAATTATTTACTCGAAAAAAATAAGATCAAAAACGAAGATTATCTTACGATCTGTGATTTCAGTCAATCATCAAGAAATAAAAGATTGTATGTTATCGATCTGAAAAATGGCCGTTTGCTAATCAATACGTATGTAGCGCATGGGCGTAATTCCGGCGGAGAATTTGCAACCCGCTTCTCCAACCGACCGGAATCATTAGAAAGCAGTCTTGGGTTTTATGTTACTGAGAACACTTATTTCGGTGAACATGGTTTGTCGCTCAAAATAAGAGGCGTGGACAAAGGTTTCAATGACAGAGCTGCTTCCCGAATGATCGTGTTACATGGAGCAACATACGCAGAAAGTAATTTTCTGTCGCATAACCAATTTTTAGGACGCAGCTTCGGCTGTCCGGCAGTACCCGCAAACGAAAGCACTTCCATCATCAATATTATAAAAAACGGAACCTGCTTTTTCATATATCATCCCACAGCAAAGTATCTGAATGGCTCTTCAATATTAAACGGCTGATTGGACACGCAACAAGGATGGATGATAACAACAAAGCTCAATCGTACCCTATGATTGGGCTTTTGTTTTTATTTTATAAAAAGCTGGTAAAATGTTTTGTAACTCATCCAGCTCAGCACTGCAACTACGATCCACCCGAAAACTTGCAGTGAAAGAGGATGTTTATATGCTTTCATCAATGACGACTTTGCGGCAGCGATAAGGATAATGATCAAAGCCAGCGGAAGAATGATACCATTGATGGCGCCGGCAAAGACCAGTTGTTTCACCGGGTTACCGATGATGGTAAATGCAATGCTGGCAATAATTATAAATGCCGAGATAAATATTTTTTCGTTCTTCGCTATAAAAGGATGCAGTGTTTTCCAGAAAGAAACCGAAGTATAAGAAGCCCCCACTACAGAAGTGATTGCAGCGCTCCATAAAACCACTCCAAAAAATTTATAGCCAATTGCTCCGGCGGCAGATGAAAAAACTCCGGCGGCAGGATTATCCGCCGGCAATTTAATTCCCTGCCACACTACACCCAATGCAGCAAGAAACAAAACAAATCGCATAATGGCAGTGATCAAAATTCCACTGACAGAACTTCGGGTAATCTGTGGTAAATTTTGTTGTCCTTTTATTCCGGCGTCTAACAAACGATGTGCTCCTGCAAAAGAAATATATCCGCCTACCGTTCCTCCTACCAATGTAATGATCTTCATCACATCAATTTTTTCCGGCCACACTGTTCTGTATAACGCTTCGGCAACAGGAGGATGTGAAGAAACGGCTATGTAAACTGTAAGAGCGATCATAAGAAAGCCCAGCAGTTTTGCAAAATTGTCCATCATGCGTCCTGCTTCTTTGTACCAAAAAATTCCTAACGCAATACAACAACTTATAATAGCACCTGTCTTTGCATCCAATCCTGTCAGAACATTAACTCCTAACCCACAACCTGCGATATTGCCGATATTGAATATTAATCCGCCGAATCCGATCAATGCTGCGAGGAAAAAGCCAAGCCCGGGTAATAATTTATTGGCAAGATCCTGTGCCCGATTCTCGCTAACTGTTATGATGCGCCAGATATTAAGTTGCGTTCCGATATCCAATACAATTGAAATGAGAATCACAAAACCAAAACTGGCTAACAACTCTTCGGTGAACAGGCTTGTTTGAGTAAGAAA
>DASZPW010000148.1:0-2554 GCA_035550155.1 Chitinophagaceae bacterium
AGTTCAAAGGTTATGAATACAAATTTGAGAAAGGTGTTGGAGGGCATAACCCTAAACATGGAGGCTCTATTTTACCCGAAGCCTTGAAATGGTTATGGAGCGATGTAATGAAAAAAGAAAATTAAGATTGAAATGAAAGTATATAAAACAAGGACAGGGATTGTAATTGAATCGGGCTGTAAATTTTACTTGGTAAAAGGCTATGATTGGGATTCGTTTATTAATGATGATGATCTTATTGAAAAATTGAAAAAGATCATTCAATCGTCGGAAGCTATTGAAAACGGCGAAGAAATTATAGAAAAAGAAGTGTTGGCGCCTATTGGTAACCAGGAATTGTGGGCTTGTGGTGTTACCTATTTGCGAAGCAAAATTGGAAGACAGGAAGAATCCAAAAATGCAGGAGGCGGCGATTTTTATGCAAGGGTATATGAAGCGGAAAGGCCCGAAGTTTTTTTTAAATGCACACCGCACAGGGTGGTTGGACATAATAATAAAGTGAAGATCCGGAAAGATTCAACATGGGACGTACCGGAACCAGAGTTGACATTGGTAGTGACCTCATCGGGAAAAATTGTTGGCTACACGATCGGTAATGATATGAGCAGCCGCAGTATAGAAGGAGAAAATCCCTTGTATTTGCCGCAGGCAAAAACTTTTGATGGATGCGCTGCGATTGGCCCCTGCATTTATGTAACTGAAAAAAAATTGAATAATAACACAAATATTCATCTTGAGATCAACAGGGATAATAAAAAAGTATTTGAAGGAACAATTGGCATCGATCAGATGAAAAGAACTCATGAGGAATTGGTTTCATTTGTTTACAGGGAATGTTCCTTTCCGAACGGAAGTTTGATAATGACCGGCACCGGAATTGTTCCTCCGAATGATTTCACATTACGATCGGGTGATGAGATCAGCATCACTATTGATCATATTGGTACATTGATAAACACAGTGGATTAAGCATGACGTTTTTGATAATCATCTTAGCGATCGGTTTGCAGGTTTTTTTGACGTATAAGAAAATGAGCCCTTTTCTTTCGCTGCTCATTGTTGCCATTCTCGCCGGTCTTTGTCTCGGCATGGAACCGAAAGATATTTTGAAATCCATTTCAACAGGTGTAGGCAGTACATTAGGAGATCTTGCCTTGATCATTTGCCTTGGCGCTGTATTGGGAAAAATATTAGAAGTGAGCGGTGCAGCGGAACAGATCTCATCAACGTTGATCAATAGTTTTGGAAAAAAGAATACTCAGTGGGCTGTTTTACTCACGGGATTTTTGATCGGCCTTCCTCTTTATTATAATGCAGGCTTTGTGATCTTGGTGCCTTTGATCTTTTCAATTTCGAGAAGAGCAAATCTTCCTTTGTTGTATGTCGCTATACCGATGGCTGCATCTTTATCAACCACACATTGTTTTTTGCCGCCGCATCCAAGTCCTGTTTTTTTGGTAAATGCATTTAAAGCCAATATGGGAAAGACACTGATCTATGGATTCATCATTGCTGTTCCGGTGGTGATCCTTGCGGGCCCGGTGCTGGGAAGGTTGCTTCGAAAAGTAGAAGTGGATATCACCTCTTTTTTTCTTGAAGCAGACAGCACGAAAGAGAAAGAATTGCCGGGGCGGTTTCCAAGTTTTATGATCGGCTTGTTACCAGTACTGCTGATAACTTTATCAGTTGTTGCTGATGCTGTTTTTCCCAATGGAAATCTTTTCAAAAAAATATTTTTGTTTATTGGTGACCCAACCATTGCATTACTGATCGCTGTGTTGTTGGCTGTTTGGTTTTTTGGAATAAAAAGAGGCGAGTCGATGGCTACAACTATGAAATGGCTGAATGAAGCTATATCAGGCATTGCAATTATTATTCTCATTATTACAGCAGGAGGTGTTTTGAAACAAGTGTTGCAGGATAGCGGAACAGGTGATTACATTTCTTCATTCAGCAGCAAATGGCAAATGCCTCCTTTAATATTTGCGTGGGTTGTGACAGCACTGTTAAGAGTGACGATTGGTTCGGCAACAGTAGCGGGTATTACAGCAGCCAGTGTGGTATCACCATTGGTCGCAGCAGGTCATGTATCCCCTGAATTAATGGTATTAGCAGTTGGTACCGGAAGTGTTTTCGGATCTCATATCAATGATTCAGGATTCTGGATGTTCAAAGAATTCTTCAATCTTTCATTGAAACAAACTTTTTTATCGTGGACAGTCATGGAAACAAGTATTTCCATATTAGGATTGGCCGGGGTATTGATCTTGAATATGTTCATTTAAAAAAAATTAGTTATGATGCGTGCAGTAAAAATTTTCACAAGTGTATTGGTTAGTTGTTTGTTGTTACAATTTCAACCTGTTTATGGCCAGGTAAAATTGCCACAGATGATAAGAGACAGTATGATCCTGCAAAGGGATACGAAAATAAATATCTGGGGTTGGGCGTCGAAAGGAGAAAAAGTAACCGTAAAATTCAATGGTAAAACTTATAAAACAAAAACAGGTGATAATGGCAAATGGATGATGCAGCTTCCTTCCATGTCAGCAGG
>DASZPW010000149.1:0-8627 GCA_035550155.1 Chitinophagaceae bacterium
ACTGGTAATCTTTTTCAAAAACAACTTTTCCGCCATTGGCATTCACAATTGGAGTCTTGATCGAAGTGTTGAATTTGGTGAGTGCGGTCTTTTTGCCATTGTCAAATGTGTAGAGATTGTATTCGCCATTTCCTTCATCGGAAATGAAATAAATGTCGCCGCTCTTGTCAATAGTAGCGCCGAAATCTTTCCCGATCCAGCCTGTATACCTTTTATACTGTTTTGTTTTCGGGTTGTATGATTGAATATCCGGATTGAAAGGTCCTTTGTAGTGTTTGCGTTGCACCTGGTTACTGCTTTCCCATGTATCGTTAAAAAATATTTCACCGCTTTTCGGATTTTCAACTAGATTATGATCATACAGGAAAAAGTAATCACCAAATACACGTTGCGGTGTGCCGCCATCTTTACTCACTTTATAACCAGATATTTGCCCCATCCGGTTACTGCTGAAATAAATGGACTTTGAATCCCAACTCCAGCTGCTCACTTCATCATTGGCGCTGCTGTAAGTGATCTGTTTAATTTCTCCTCCATTTACGGGCATCACAAATATGTCTGCATTTCCATACTGACGACCGGTGAAAGCGATCCATTTTCCATCGGGAGAAACTCTTGGACTCGTCTCGTAACCCTGCATCGCAGTGAGGCGTGCAGCCTGCCCATCTTTGATGTTGGCTTTCCAGAGATCGCCTTCGAAACTGAAGATCACTGTTTGTCCATCGGGTGTCAAACATGGATTGGACAGAAAATAAACATCTTTATTTTGTGCAGGAGAAAAAAACCAAAGCAATTGTATTACGGCAAGAAAAATAATCTTTCTCATAACAGTTACATTTAGAGTTGAAATTACGATAGAATGCGTTTGCATGAATACCGCTAATAAAAAAGAAACCGCTATTTTAATGCGGTTTTGCAACACTTATCAAAAATATTTTACTCAGATAACGATATTGACCATTTTTCCTTTTACAAAAATGATCTTTTTAGGAGGTTTCCCATCCAGCCATTTTTGAATTACGGGATTGGCTAAAACGATCGTCTCTACTTCTTGCTGCCCGGCATCCAAAGAAATATTGATTGTAGTGCGAAGCTTTCCATTCACTGAAATAGGATATTCTTTACTGCTTTCTGCAAGATATTTTTCTTCAAAGCGTGGAAATGACTGATCAAGGATCGTATCAGCATGACCCAACAAATGCCAGAGTTCTTCGCAAATATGCGGCGCATAAGGAGCCAATAAAATAAGTAATGGTTCCAGCACTTCTTTCTTATGACATTTCAGATCGGCGAGTTCATTGGTGGCGATCATAAATGCACTGACGGCAGTATTGAAAGAAAAGCGTTCGGTGTCTTCTTCAATTTTTTTGATGGCTTTATGCAATACTTTTAATTCAGCATCGGTTGCCTTTTCATCATTCCATAGTTTACCCTTTAATTCATCATAGAACAACCGCCAGAATTTTTTCAAAAAACGATGAACGCCTTCAATTCCTTTCGTATCCCAGGGTTTGCTCATTTCCACAGGACCGAGAAACATTTCATACATGCGGAAAGTATCAGCGCCGTATTTAAAAACCAAATCATCCGGATTTATAGTGTTGAATTTTGATTTGGACATTTTTTCAACTTCCGTGCCACAGATATATTTTCCGTCTTCTAAAATGAATTTTGCATTGGCATATTCTCCGCTTCTCCAATTTTTAAATTCTTCTTTATTTAACTCAACCCCATCAACAATGTTCACATCTACATGAATTGGAACTAGCGAAAAAATTCCTGAATATTCATCGTCAACAGGTTTTTTCCATTGATCTTTATATCTACCATTTAATAAATCTTCCAAAGTTTCTTTTGATAGATAACCATGTTTTAAATACTCTTGATAATATTTGAATGAAACAAAAATTGGATAGTCAAAAGAAGATACTTCGAATTTGCTTGTAATATTTACTCTAAACACAAACCTCGAACTCCCCTGTATCATCCCTTGATTCACTAACTTCTTGTACGGTTCATCAAAACCAATTAAACCGATATCAAATAAAAATTTCGTCCACATGCGGCTGTACAATAAATGTCCCACTGCATGTTCGGTGCCGCCGATGTATAAGTCCACCTGGTTCCAGTAATCACTTGCTTTACGGTCACAAAATTCATTTTCATTGTGCGGATCCATGTAACGCAGAAAATACCAGGAAGAACCGGCATAACCAGGCATTGTATTCGTCTCCAAATGCCTTGCGGTCCATTCAGGAATATTTGCCAATGGCCCTTCTCCTTCCGGCCCCGGTTTGTAAGAATCTACATGTGGCAATTCCAACGGCAATTCTTTTTCATCCAATGGATATGCAATTCCATTTTTCCAGATGATCGGGAATGGTTCGCCCCAATAGCGCTGGCGGCTGAATGCCGCATCCCGCATTTTATAATTCACTTTTCTTTTTCCTATCCCGAGTTCTTCTAATTTTTTTATAGCCACTTCGATCGCATCTTTCATCAGCATTCCATCCAGGAAATCGGAATTTTCCAGAATGGCATCTTTGGTAGGATTGGCTTCTTCGCCGTTATAATAACTGCCAATGATATTAGTGATAGGAATATTAAAATGCTTCGCAAACTTGTGATCCCGTTCATCACCGCAGGGCACTGCCATGATAGCGCCGGTGCCATAACCGATCAATACATATTCACTGATCCAGACGGGAATTTGTTTTTTACTAATCGGGTGAATGCAATAAGCTCCTGAAAAAACACCGGTGATCTTTTTATCCGCCATTCGTTCTCTTTCGCTGCGGCTTTTTACATACTCCAAATATTTTTCAACTTCTGCACGATGTTCATCTGTCGTGATCTTATTTACCAAATCATGTTCCGGTGCGATCACCATGAAATCAACTCCGAAGATGGTATCGGGCCGTGTGGTAAATACTTCAATTGAAAATTGAGAATTGAATATTGAAAATTGAATATTTGCACCAAAACTTTTCCCGATCCAGTTCGTCTGCATTTCTTTCATTGCTTCGCTGAAATCAACTGTATTTAATCCATCCAACAAACGATCTGCATATTCAGTAATTCGTAAATACCATTGACGCAATGTTTTTTTCACCACAGGATGGCCGCCTCTTTCACTTACGCCATTGATCACTTCATCATTGGCCAGCACAGTTCCCAATGCTTCACACCAGTTCACTTCGCCATAACCGCAATACGCCAGGCGGTATTCCATTAAAATGTCCTGCTTTGTTTTTTCATCAAATCCTTTCCATTGATCTGCTGAAAAGTTTCCTTTCAGTATTTCAAAGTCCGGATTTCTTATTTCAAATTTTGCATCCGGCACCGGGTGATTTTTATTACCTTCTTTTTCAAAAATGCTGATGAGCTCGCTGATGCGTTCTGCTTTTTGTGTTTTACGATTATACCAGCAACCGAATAATTGTAAAAAGATCCATTGCGTCCATTTATAAAATCCAGGTTTCGAAGTATTCACTTCACGGTCCCAATCGTAACAAAATCCGATCTTGTCTAACTGGCTGCGGAAGTTCTTAATATTATTTTCTGTGGAAACAGCGGGATGAATACCATGTTCGATAGCATATTGTTCTGCCGGCAACCCGAATGCATCATAGCCCATCGGGTGCAGCACATTGAAACCTTTCAGTCTTTTATAGCGGGCATAAATATCGCTGGCAATATATCCGAGCGGATGGCCTACATGCAAACCGGCGCCACTGGGATAGGGAAACATATCCAGCACATAACACTTGGGTTTGGGAGAATCGTTGGAAACCCGGTAGATCCTTTGATCTTTCCACCATTGCTGCCATTTTGTTTCAATATCGGTAAATCTGTATTCCATTCTTTATAACTATAATCTTTAATCGATCTTATGATGTTTCACTCCGGCTTCTTCGATGCTGCTAAAAAAGATGATAAGCGAACAGAAAGATGAACGGAGCGTCGCAACTACAGCTGAGCAAAGTTGTGAAAGAAGACTTAAAAAATCACTCTTTCCCCGGTTAAAACTCACCTGATAAAAATATCGGCTTGATACAATCGTTACTTGCCTGCCGATGGGCAGGGATGGGTGTCAAAAATACGGATTGCACTGCGAAATCTGTTATTTTTGCCCGTCCGTTAAATTCAAATTCAGATCTTATGGTTCAGTCTTCAAAAGGTTCTATTAAAAAAGGAAAACCGTCCTATTTCATGGCGATACTTGGCGTAACGCTGGTGTTGTTTTTCCTCGGTATCATTGGCTGGTCGTTCATCAACGCCAAGAAACTGGCAGATTATTTCAAAGAAAGCATTGAGGTAAGAGCGTACCTGCGGGGCGACCTGAATCCGAAAGACAGCACAGCGCTGATGCAATACATTTCCACAAAACCTTACGTGAAAACCATACAATTTGTAACGAAAGAAATGGGTAAAAAAGTTTACCTGAGCGAAGGAAACGATGACTGGAACAAAGTGCTGGACGCTAACCCACTGCCGAATGCTATCTATTTCAAAGTAAAAAAAGAATACCTGAACACAGACTCGTTGTCGAAGATCAAGACGGATATAGAAGAGCAAACTTATGTAAGTGATGTTCAATACCCGGAAGCACTGGTGGGAAAAATGAATGAGAATATCCGAAAGATCAGCCTGGTGTTGCTTATTGTTGTGATCATTCTATCCATCGTGGTTATTGTACTTATCGATAATACGATCCGCCTGGCTATGTTCAGCAATCGTTTTCTTATTAAAACCATGCAAATGGTTGGCGCCACCCGATGGTTTATTGCAAAGCCCATGAATATCCGGGCGGTGATCAATGGCGCTATTGGCGGTGTGATCGCCTGCATATTGGTTTATCTTTTAATATTATTTGCAGAAAGCCAGCTGAGTGATCTGAAATCGATACGGGATACAGGCACGTTGTTGTTGCTGTTTTTATTCCTGATCGGCGTGGGCATTGGCATAACCCTGCTCAGTACCTATCGCAGTGTGTTGAAATATCTGAAGATGAAACTGGATGACCTGTATTGATAGTGAAATGGAGTTGCTGAAAACAGGGCGTTAATTATGTACGATTGCGTAGTCGCTATTGACTGAATTTCTTATCTTGCACCACTCAATAATTGTATATGGCAGAAAAGAAAACAAGTATCGCTCCCTCTTTATTTGGAAAGCAAAATTATATGTGGATGGCTGCCGGTGCTGTGGTGATTGCAATTGGTATGTTCCTGATGTCTGGCGGACAAAGCAATGTGAATCCGGCGGTATTTGATGCCAAAGCCGTGTACAGCCCGGTCCGCATCACCGTTGCTCCCATTGTAATAATACTTGGATTAGTGATCGAGATCTTTGCCATTTTCAGAACACCAAAACAATCAGAATAATAATATTTGATAGATAAAATGACCGGAGCGATGAATGATTCATCGCTTTTTTATTAAATTCATTTTCTGAAATAAAACCCCTCACTTTTTTTCATGAGTATTATTGAAGCGATCATCCTGGGAATCGTAGAAGGATTGACCGAATTTCTTCCGATATCCTCCACGGGCCACATGATCATTACCAGTTCAATTTTGGGAATTCAGCATGATGAGTTTACCAAACTTTTTGAAATATCCATTCAGTTCGGAGCCATCTTTGCCGTTGTGATATTGTATGCAAAAAAATTCTTTGATTTCAGCCGCTGGCAGTTTTATGCAAAGCTTATTGTCGGTGTGATACCAGCACTGGTGCTCGGGTATCTTTTTTCAGATAAAATTGATCAAATGCTGGAAAGCCCGATGACGGTTGCTATTACCATGCTGGCCGGCGGGATCGTTTTGTTGTTCATTGATAATTTATTTAACCATCCTGCTATTGACTCAGATGAAAAGATCAGTTATGGACGGTCATTTATTGTTGGTTGCTGGCAGGTGCTGGCGATGATCCCGGGAGTAAGCCGCAGTGCTGCATCAATTATTGGAGGTATGCAGCAAAAGTTCACAAGGTTTGTGGCTGCAGAGTTTTCTTTTTTCCTGGCCGTACCTACGATGTTCGCTGCAACATTCTATTCCGTATTTATGAAAAAATGGACGCAGGACGGAACTCCGAAAAAAGGATATGAACTGATTATGGCAAATTCTCATAACACCACAGCTTTTTTAGTTGGTAATGTTGTTGCGTTTGTAGTGGCTATCGTTGCTATCCGTTTTTTTATTAACTACCTGAAGGCAAGAGGATTTAAGATATTCGGCGTATATAGAATTATTGCCGGCATTGTGTTATTACTACTTCTTCTGACCCATGTAATAAAAGAATAAGTATTCAGGATGGAAACCAATGACAGATTTCAAATTGTAAAAAAATGTCCTGCCTGCGGCAAAATGTCTGTCGGTAATTATTGTGTTCATTGTGGTGAAAAGCTGGAACATGGCAGATATACTTTCCAGCAATTTTTAAAAAGTATCCCGGAAGTAATACTGGATAATGGATTCGGTATTTTTTACACGATATATGAACTCATTATTCACCCGGGCCAAATGGTGAAATCCTATTTTTCCGGAAACCGGAAAAAACATTATAAGCCGGTCAATTTTTTCCTGTTCATCGGCGGCTTAGTGGCCGTATTATTCATCAGTTTTCATATCAGCGCACCAGATGCAAATTTGTATGAAGGCTGGGTGAATGATAAAGAACTGGGAGCGCAATTAGACAAGATCAACAATGAATACCTGACCGGCATCCTCCTGTTACAATTTCCCATTATTGCTTTTTTCA
Organism: Chitinophagaceae bacterium; assembly: GCA_035550155.1. Lineage (GTDB taxonomy): Bacteria > Bacteroidota > Bacteroidia > Chitinophagales > Chitinophagaceae > UTBCD1. The sequence continues at coordinate 6,763 of DASZPW010000149.1, forward strand.
CCTGGCTTTTTTTCCGGAGAAAGGAACATTTTTTTGGAGAACATCTTGTTGCTAACGCTTATTTCATAGGCGAAGTGGAATTGATCCGGCTGCTACTGTTTCCGATCTATTTACTGAACAACAAAACAGATCTTGTCAATACGCTGGACCTGGTAAATGCGGGATTGATACTGTGCTATTACATTTATGCGTTTTACGACTGGCTCTATAATAAAAAAACCTGGTCTGGTTTCTTTATTATTGTTGTTTTTGTGGTCATACTATATATCATCGTCATGATGTTGACGATGATACTGATCGTCCCGGGATTGTACCTGTTCAGCCAGTTGATGTCATCGATATTCTCATAGGATTTACCAGATCATCCAATAAATTTTTTAGTATTTTGAGAATATATATCGCAACATATGCAAACTGCTTCTAAAAAAGTCATCAATGGCTGGGCCATGTACGACTGGGCCAACTCAGCTTATAATTTAGTAATCACTTCCACTATTTTCCCTTCCTATTTCCAGGAAATAGCTGTTGATAACAAAGCCATTTCAAAAACCACTGTCACTTTTTTAGGCAGGCAATTTGAAAATACTTCTTTATATAATTATTCATTGGCATTTGCCATGCTGATCGTTTCTATCATTTCCCCCTTACTTTCTTCTATTGCTGACTACAAAGGCAACAAGAAAAGTTTTATGAATTTCTTTTTGACCATGGGAAGCCTTGCTTGCGCCAGTATGTTCTTTTTTGATAAAAACACTCTGATGCTTGGCATCATTTCTATCATTATTGCCTGTATTGGGTTTTGGGCAAGCATTGTTTTTTATAATTCTTTTCTTCCTGAAATAGCAGCACCGGAAGATAGAGACAGAGTAAGTGCCCGTGGATTTGCATACGGATATGTCGGCAGTGTATTATTACAGATCATTTGTTTTGTTTTTGTATTCAAACCGGAATTGATCGGTGGAAACGAAAACAGTAACATTCAATACCAGCTCTCCTTTTTATTAGTTGGTATTTGGTGGTGGAGTTTTGGACAATTCTCGTTAAGAAGATTACCCAAACCGGTTGCTGCAGGTGACACCAATGTAAAAACTCGGGTTTTATCAAATGGATATAAAGAGCTTCGCAAAGTATGGGGACAGTTAAAACAAATCCCAGCGTTAAAAAGATTTTTACTTGCTTTCTTTTTTTATGATATGGGAGTGCAAACCGTAATGCTTTCGGCAGCATTATATGGAGCCAGTGAATTGGAAATACCAACAACGAATTTGATCATTGCTATTCTTATCATTCAATTGATCGCAATTCCCGGCGCTTATGTTATCTCTTGGTTATCTTCAAAGATCGGCAACCTGAGAGCGTTGATGGTCGTAACTGCTATGTGGATCGGCATTTGCTATGCAGCATTTCTTATTCCCAAAAAAGGTATTTATGAATTTTATACGTTGGCAGTCATCGTTGGTTTTATAATGGGAGGCATTCAATCATTAAGTCGCTCCACTTATTCCAAACTGATGCCGGTGACGAAAGACACTGCTTCATTTTTTAGTTTTTTTGATGTCACAGAAAAAATCGCTACTGTGATCGGCACTTTCAGTTTCGGATTTTTTACTGAGCTAACAGGTTCGCAACGATCATCGGTATTAGCTTTAATGATCTATTTTATTCTTGGTTTGTTGTTCTTATTTTATGCAGCAGCTCTAAAGAAAAAAACAATATGAAACTTTATACGATAAACACCGGCTATTTCAAACTCGATGGCGGGGCTATGTTCGGAGTAGTTCCGAAAAGTATCTGGAACAAGATAAATCCTGCTGACGAAAATAATATGTGCAATTGGGCATTGCGATGTTTGCTGATCGAAGATG
>DASZPW010000150.1:0-2235 GCA_035550155.1 Chitinophagaceae bacterium
GTAGTTTCTGAAAATAATATATAGACATAAGCAGGCATAATGAAAAATCCGCCGAAGCGGATTTTGTGACCCCGTCAGGATTCAAACCTGAAACCTTCTGATCCGTAGTCAGATGCTCTATTCAGTTGAGCTACGGGGCCAATATTTTTTACGATTCCACCCGAAAACTTCCCAACTCTTTGTCGGGATGCTCTATTCATCCCGATAGCTATCGGGAGAGCTACGGGGCCATTCCTTAAATGGGCGGCAAAAATAAGCAAAATACCCTTCTGCTCAACTTGTTGTTAGAAGAAATAAATATTTCTACTGCTAGCACTTCAAATTTTAAACGACTCTCATTATCCCCCTCACAGAGGGGGCCGGATTCTGAACTTTATACATTTTGCAAACAGGGGAGGAATCAGCAGGAATAAAATTCAACTACTTAGTGCTAAAGATCTCTCAAACCTATAAAATCTATTCACCCAATTCTTAACTTTTACCTCATACTTCCTACATCCAATTTTCCTTTCAAAATAAAATCTATTCAATTTTAAACGACTTTCATTATCCCCCTCACAGAGGGGGCCGGATTCTGAACTTTATACATTTTGCAAACAGGGGAGGAATCAGCAGGAATAAAATTCAAATACTTATTATAAAAGATCTCTCAAACCTATAAAATCTATTCAACCAATTCTTACCTTTTACCTCATACTTCCAAATTTCCCTTAAACATTTTATTTTGTAACAGGTCTCAGCATAAATTTTCTTATGAAGAAAAAACATTTCTTATTCCTCACTTTGTTATTCATCTCCTGTAATGCTCTTGCACAGCAAAATATCGCAGGACATTTAGTTGTAAACGGAGTGCAGCGGGATTATATATTGCATATACCATCACACCCAGACAAAAATCACCCGCTACCACTTGTTTTAGTTTTCCATGGCGGCGGTGGCAACAGCAAACAAATACAGCGCTACTTTGGAATGGATGCCATTGCTGATAAAGAGAATTTTATCACGGTATATCCACAGGGACTGGATAAACAATGGAATGATGGAAGGGATTTTAAAGAATCCATTGCAGCCAATGATGATGCACTGTTCATTGATGAATTACTGAACACATTGGAAAAAGAGCAGCCTGTGGATCCGAAAAGAATTTTTGCAACCGGTATTTCCAACGGGGCGATCTTTTCGCTCTACCTGTCATACAAATTAAGTCATCGTCTTCTCGCAGTAGCTCCGGTTTGTGGTAATATCCCGCAAAAAATTTATGATGAATTTTTCCCCGCACAACCTGTATCGTTGTTGTTGATCAATGGTACCGCTGATCCGTTAGTTCCTTATGAAGGCGGACATGTAGGCAACCGCCTCACGGGCAGCAGGGGAGATTGCGTCAGCACCGATAAAACAATGCAACGTTTTATCAGCGTGGATAAAACTTCTGCAATTCCGGAAGAAGCAGCCATTCCCGATAAAATTAAAATGGATGGTTGCCAGGCGTATCAATATACTTATGCCAACGGAACAAACAATTCAAAAGTCGTGTTGATAAAGATCATCAATGGGGGACACACATTACCCGGCGGTACGCAATATCTTCCTAAAATGATCGTGGGCAAAGTATGCAGGGATTTTAATGCTACTGAAATGATCTGGAATTTTTTTAAAACTTGTCCTGGTAAAGAGTAAGCGCTTATCTGCAAAAAGCAGCCTTTGCGTTTGTTGTATATTTCTTTGTGTTCTTTGCAGTAAGAGACCAATCAAACTACACGCATCTACTTACTGTCATCGATAAAAATTTTTGAAAAAGATCAAATAAAGTGATTTTCATTTTCCCCCTCCGGAGGGGGGCGGATTTTGAACTGTGAAAAAATTTCGAATCGGGGGAGGAATTAAATACGCTGTTCCTCATTTTTCGTCCTTGATATTTGCAGACTTCTTATTTCGGGATGTTGTCACTTCAAATTATTGGCTACAGGTAAAATAATATCAGGCGTTATCCTGTTATCATCACTTTTCAGTCAATCAGAAAAGGGGTTGGTTGGCTAACTCATTCCGGGATCTATTGATTGCTGCAATCGATCAACGGCGCATCAAATGCTTTTGCATATTGCAGCATTCCATGCTGATAACCAGCTTCTGCAAACCAGCTTCCTGCATCATTGGAATTATTTTTTCCTGACATTGGGATCGTGATGATCGTTCCGTCACCATTTGTTTGCACATAAGGAGATACATCATTGGTAA
>DASZPW010000151.1:0-4283 GCA_035550155.1 Chitinophagaceae bacterium
CTCAGCGACAAATTCTTTATATTGAATTTTGCCAGCTAAAATTTTTAATTGAGAAAAGTCAAAACATTCTTCAGCAATTTGATTTGATTTTATAAGATGATTTCGCCACGCCGGAAGCAAAGATTCCAAATGAACGATAAATGATGGACTGATCTTGCCGAAACCGAATTCATAATTGAAATTGTTTCTGAATTCAGTTTCGTTAGCTACAGTTTGCAAAAATGGTTCTTCTTTTTGTCGTTCTAAAAAGGCTTCACGCATTTGTGGAGTAGGGAAGAAGTCGATGATCGTTTTTGGAGAAAGTGCGCTGATGCCAAGTTCTTTTCCTATTTGCAAATATGCTATTTCAATAAAAGGGATTAATTCATCGATCATCCATGTTTTCACGATACGTCTTCCTGTAACCGGATTGATGATGCCAGCTGCGATCCGGGAAGATGAATTCGGCTGGTTGTCGTCAATAACGAGGAAGGATTTTTTTTCTTTATTCAAAAAATAACTAAGCCATGTACCACAGATCCCCTGCCCAACAACTAAATATTCAATTTGCATGAAACAAAAATAAATGTTCAATACTCAATATTCAATAATCAATTTTCAATTATTGGTTATTCGTTATTAGTTGAGCATTGAGCGTTAAATATTGAATATTTTTTTTAGACTTTTCGCCAAGCTCAGGACTTTATTCAACAGTTACTCTGATCCCTTCACTATGCGAACTAAACTCCGGCGCATACATGCACTGAATCGAAGTAATACCATTGCTGAAATTTCCTTTATTGGTAACAAACAATGGGTATTCGAAGACATACGTTCCTTTTCTTAAATGATCGAAAAAGAAATTCGTACTGGCATCTTTGGTAGATTCGTAATAGCCTAAACCGTCCTGCCACTGATAGCCACTCAATACATTGACAGGCTCCATGCAACTGGCCCGCATATCTTTCATATGTACATATTCCATATCACGATCCACACGCAATTCAATCCTTATTTTTATTTTATCGCCAACTTTTAATTCGTCTCCATCATTCACAAGGGTAAGCACCGGCCCTTTGTCCGTATTTTTTTCTACAAACAGGTTTTTAACCAATTTTAGTGGTGTAGCAGCAGGAGTTATTTTATCTAAGTCCTCAAAATATTGCCAGTAAACACTTCCCCATGAAGTAAAGCTTGTTTGGTCGTTCGATGGTTTGATGGTTACATTGATGTTTCCCATTTCAGGACTTACATTTTGCCCTTCGATAATTTTTTTGAAATAGCCAGTTCCGGCTTCCTGGGTATTATTAGCAGAATTGATTATTGTGTTTCCCAATTTGATCTCCACTTGTGGCGCTTCACTGATTCCCCCGATAGCTATCGGGGCACTTCCTTGTAGCAGTAAAGCATAACAAGCTTCTGCCGTTGCTTTCGTGGTTTGCCAGTTATTGGTTTGTTTGTTTTTGAGTAACCATGTTTTCAGATCATCCACGGTTTTTGTATCCTTTCCAACTTCCTGGAATGCTTCGATCAATAACGATTGCGTTTCTATTGGCGCCTGGTACCAAAACCATCCGCTGCTGATATCTTTCCAATACATGCCCAGTTCTTCATTGTTGATAGAAGTTTCTTTTAATGATTTCAAAATGTCAGCAGGAGTTTTTATGTCACCAGTTCTGTTCAATGACAAAGCGATCATTCCCTCCATGTATTTGTTTTGCTGCGTCCAGGTTTTCTGTGTTCTTTCCCTGAAATAATTATAAGCTTTTTGCGAAGCAGCAGCGATCGGGTATTCCGGGAAAAAGCTGCGCATATATAAATATTGTATTTCCGAGTAACCCGGAACATATTTTTTCAGATCCGTTTTATATTTTACGAGATCATTATAATCTTCCTTTATTTTTTTATCAAGATAAGGGATGGCAGTAGTGAGGATCTGTTTAAGATTTGTTTCCTGCTCTTTTGTGAATGCGTTTAATTTTTTTAAATGCCCAATGCCAGTAATGATGTATTGAGTGATGTACTGATCATCCGGCCCGCCTTTGAACCACACAAAACCGCCATTGCTGCTTTGCATCTGTTTTAATTTTTCATAAGCCGCATTTAATTCTTTGCTCATTCGTACCATGTCAAACAGGAGAGCGATATTTTTCTTTTGCTGTTCTTCATTCTTTGCATCCAGCACCCAGGGCGTTTCTTCCAGTAGAACAGATTTCAGTTCTTCATTTTTCTGAAGATTGGAAAGCAACGCTGCTGTATCTTCTGTTTTCCATTTTTCAAATATTTGTTTGATGCGGGGCGAACTGTTGGCGATCATGCCGGCTAATGAATTTGCATAATAGCGGTTCCAGGTTTGCTCTGCACATTCATAAGGATATTCCATCAGGTAAGGCAGCGCCTGCACCGCATACCATGCAGGATTGCTGGTATATTCAATGGTGAGTGCATGATTTTGTAATGTTTCAGAATTCCCGGAGTTCAGTAATTTTTCGAACTTGAAATTTTTAGTTCCGGTTCCTCTCATATTCAATGGTAAAGTTTCAGTGACGAGCATCCGGTTCGTAAGAACGGGCAATGATGCTTCTTCGCCGTCGCTGAAATCACCGGCTTTGGCAACAATGCGCCACGTCAAAGCTTTGTTGAATTGATAAGGGACCTGCAATTGAAAATTCACGGCTTCACTTTGTCCGGCGCCAACTGTGAAATATTGGTTGGCATACATATTTTGAAAAGCACCGTCAACGAGTTCGTTGGTTGCTGCATCGAATAATTGTAATTCGGCAGAGCCGGTCAATTCTTTTTCTGTAAGATTAGCGATCTTGGCGCTGAATTCTATTCTATCACCTTCTCTTAAAAACCTCGGAGCATTCGGTTGTACCATTAATTGTTTTTGTGTAACAATTTCTTTTGTGCTGTAACCAAATGCCAGATCTTTTGTATGAGCTAATGCCATGAATTTCCAACGGGTCAATGCTTCAGGCATGGTAAATGAAAATTCTATTGCCCCGGTTGAATCGGTATGCAGATCAGGAAAGAAGAAAGCTGTTTCATTGAAGTTTTTGCGGACCTGGACAAGCTGATCATTTCCCTGACTTTCTTTCTTGTTAACTATTCTTCCATTGACAATATGAGTACCGTCTGGCAACGTTACATCTACTTTTTCGAAAATTTTATTTTCACCATTGTCCGGATTAAAAGCTGTAGTATCGCTTTTTCTATTTTGTGCGCCATAACCAGTAGTAACTACTTCTGCTAATGCTTTTGTTGGATTAACAATAGTACTTATTCCTCTTATGCGAAAAACATTGCCACCATATCCATTGACGTAATTCAGTCTGCTAAATATTAAATAGTCGTATTCTTTACTTAAATATTTGAAATCTGAATTATTATTTGATCGCTGTTGAGATATAAGCTGGCTGAAATTGTAACTCCCATTCCATCTTTGACCGGAATAATAATAGGGCCACAAATAAGGTATTGTCCAGCTTTTGAATCGGAATTGATCTAACGATTCGTCATACATGCTTGCCAGCATTTCAGCAGCTACTTTTTCATTCTTATATCCTGTAATTTTTACTTTCCATTTTTCTTTACTTCCCGGCAAGGTTTTATCACGGAAAGTAGCGTATTCAATCTTCAGGTCTTTATTCGTCCACGGCACACGGATGACATCATTGAATTCATAAAAGCGATTATCCTTCACAAAAAAGTAATTCACTCCATATCCGCCACGTTCGGATTCCTTCGCAGTAAAATTGAATGATCGTTTTTCATTGCTAAGGGTATAGGTCTGGTAGTTCCCTATTTCCGGTTCCCGGTTGCTGGTAGTTTTGTCGATTTGTTGTATGAGAAAAAGATCATTGGCAGATGAGCCCAATTGAATACTCGTCTTTTCTCCTGGCTCGATTGGATTTGATCCCTGTGTCCATAAATAATTTGGTTTAGTGAGTTGATTGCTTTTCTCATTGTATAGCTCGATATATTCGATGTCTTTTACTTCATTTCCGTCTTTATCTTTCGTCGAAACTTCAACTTCATAATAACCCGGATTAAATTTTGAATTTTCCTGCCCGTCCGGCAGGCGGGGAATTTTGAATTTTGAATTTTCATTTGTTGAGTCAGATTGTTCTAAAACCATTTCTTCCTTTTGCCAGCTTCTAAAGTCACTCTCGTCATCATATTCATCATGCGGAAAATTTTGGATATACTCTTCTTTAGTCATCACAAACTGATCGGGTCTGTCCCAATACCGGTTACGTATCAAACGATCTTCCTGTTTCAGTTTAGAAATAACGACGTTT
>DASZPW010000152.1:0-5643 GCA_035550155.1 Chitinophagaceae bacterium
CGGTGTTGGTACAATATCTCGGAAGTAAAATCTCATTTAAAAGAAAAAAATATCCAATCGGAAAAAAATTTCACTTGCAGGTCCTGGATTTCCATTTACCTCCTCCACGAGGTTTTTAATCAGCGAACATAAATTTTTTCTGATATTGCAGCGCCGATGAAACGAAAAGGATTTTTTCCCCGCCTGTGGCGCAGGATGAAAAGGATAATTTTCATTGTCTTTTTTCTCCAGCTTTTTTATATCATCTTATTGAGATGGGTAGATCCGCCCATTACGCTGACGCAACTCGGCAACTGGATCAGCGGGCATGGAATGAAGCGGGATTATGTAAGCGGCTCGAATATTTCACCAAACGCAAAACTTGCTGTGATCTCTTCGGAAGATCAATTGTTTCCCGATCATGAAGGGTTCGACTGGAAGAGCATCAAAAAAGCGATGGAATACAATAAAAGAAAACCCAATCGGATCCGCGGCGCCAGCACCATCAGCCAGCAGGTTGCTAAAAATGTTTTTTTATGGCAGGGTCGCAGTTGGTTGCGGAAAGGGCTGGAAGTGTATTTTACGTTTATGATCGAAGTGTTTTGGGGAAAGAAACGAATCCTTGATGTGTATTTGAATACAATTGAAATGGGTGATGGAATATTTGGTATTGAGGCGGCGGCAAAAACATATTTTAATAAATCAGCAAAAAATCTTTCACGCCAGGAGGCGGCAATGATAGCCGCATGCCTTCCCAATCCCAAACGATATAAAGTAAAACCGCTTTCGGGTTATGTAGCGACTCGGTCTCAATGGGTCCTTCAACAAATGAGTTTTTTAGAACCCGATCCTGATATACAAAAGATCATAAATTGATGAAAAGGCAAAACGGTATTATCGGACTGTCAGCTTGCAGAAAGAGCTGTTAAGACTCGGCGCATTTGGAATAACAGAAGGTATTGCAAAACGGGCCATATAATTTCCGGGAGGTAAATTCATTGTTTCGGCAGCAGTAATATCCCAGTGATCAGCAACCGCCTGTGCAGTCAATTTATAGGAACCAACAAAAACATCGCCGCTAAATACAAAAAGATATGGAATAAATGGATCCGGAACCGGCCCCGATCCGGAAGCTAGCCGCAGTGAGCTGTGAAATGTATTCCCGATGACGATCAAATTTTTTTCAGGTATCAGGTTTACTTTTGAATAAGAGTAAAAACTGTCAATCACTTTTCCCCGGATTATTACATTCTTTTGTTTGAGCACTATATCTGTGAAATATGCCGAATCTTTGAAAACTACCGCATAAACCCGTTTTCCTCTCAACGAATCTTCCATTGGCCAGAAATTAAAATTGTTTCTTCGATATAATGGAGAATTCAGGGTAAATGCTTTTTGTCCCGTATAAAACCAATACTTCGATGGTTTTTGATAAGAATCAAAAAATACAACCGGCAAATCCCCCGCTTTTTCTTTTATGGCAGTTGTCCATATTTTATTTTGATGAAATTCATCTTTCGGCATCCATGGGAACGGTGTAATATCTGCTGCCATATAAATTCGAAGTGCGAATACCAGAATTAACGTAACCGGAACAAAGGCCCACAAAATTTTTTTCCAATATTCTTTTTCATACAAAGCCTGTGATGAAAGAATGATCAATGATACCCATGCCGGAGCGGTCCAGTTTGCTTCAACACGACCTTTCAACGTAGTAATAAGAAAGAAAAAATAAATTCCAATCAAAGAAAACTTCAATGCTTTTTCGAGTGCATCTATTGCTTTGTACCTGAACGATTGCCAAAGGAGCAGCCAGCCCATCAACGGGCCCGCCAGCAGAATTTGCCCTAACAGGTAATCGGTAGTATAAGAAATTTTATAGCCGGAAGCGCTGCGTTCAAAAAGATGATATTGCACCGAAGGAAAATTATGAGCATACTGCCATTGCACATGCGGAAAAAACAATATTATTCCAAAAAGAGCTGCAACATACGCCAACGGTTGTCTGAATAATTTTAGATTGGATAAAAGCGTAAACAGAATGATGAGTATGCCGTGATATTTACTGTATAATAAAAGCGCCATCCCCGTTCCAAGTAATAATGCATTAATTAAAGAAAGGCTTTTTAAAAAACGACGGTACAGCCAAAAGAAAAGTGCTGTAAAAAAAATTAAAGGAATGTCGGGTACTGCAATGATGCCACCGATCTGAAGCACCGCCATGGAACAGGTGATTGCAATGAAAAGTTGGTTATTCTTTTTCGGAAGCAGGTCATAAATAAGGATAAGGCTTGCGGTACTGAGTATCACGATCAGCAAACGAACTCCGAATTCATTGTGGAAAAAGAAATAACCCATTTTGATCAGCAGTGCGATCATGGGGGGGTGATCATAATAACCCCAGGAAAGGAATTTTGAATAAACCCAATAGTATGCTTCGTCATCAAACAACTCTGTGGTGCCGGCCTGCAGCAGGTTAATAATAAACCAGACGAGAAAAAAAAGAGGTATAATATTTTTTTTTATAAAACTCATTCCGGGCTGATCATTTTGAAAAATGCTTTTCAACTGATACAATGGCTTTTTTCAATCGTTCTTCATAATTGCCGCTGATTTCCACCCAGGGCACCGGCTGGTTGATCATGATATCTTTATAAATGCTGTATAGTTTTTTCCTGGTTTCAAGATCCGGATATTCCCGCAATTCATCTTTCACCCAGGGCAGATCAATATTGCATAATAAATAGAGATCGTATTTTCGATTTGCGATCTGTTCAAGAATGAAGCTGTGACATTTATTAAAAACAAATTCGCACCACACTTTCATTACATACATGTCGGTATCTATAAAAAGAAGTTGTTGACCGGAAGGCCCCGGCATTTTGTTTGCTACCCGAGTTTCAAATTTTTCTTCTAATTCAATTTGCCCTTTTGCAATGACGAGCAGGTCATCATACGTATAATTCATTCCGTATCGCAACAAATATTCTCTTGCATACTCGGGGCACCAATCAGTATGAAAATGCCTGGCAAGCTGATCACACAATGTACTTTTACCCGTAGATTCAGGACCTATGATAGCAATTTTTTTTAACGGCATGGTATGGATGCTTGGTTTATTGGGGAACGGGGTCAGTTATTATGGACGGGTTGTTGCAATGTATAGCTATGATTGAACATTTTTGCCCAGCAATAACCGATAAACAATCCGACAAGAATACCGCAAACAACATCGAAAGGATAATGGACGCCAACATACACCTGCGCATATGAAATAATAAAAGCCCAAACGAAAACCAACCTCAGCCATTTCCCGATAAAATCTTTCAATGTCAGGAAAATAAATGTGGCCATGGCAAAATGATTGACTGCATGAGAAGAAACAAAACTGGAACTTTTCGGGCAATATTGCACTAAAAATCGTACATGTCCTGCCAGCGCAGCATCTCTGCAGGGACGCAGACGAAAGATCAGCTCTTTTATTCCCCAGCTGCTGATGAGATCAGAAGAGGAAACTGTGAGCACAGCTGCCAGCACCCAGATCATACCGCTGCGCCGAAAATTGACGAGTGCAAATACAATGAAAAACAAATAAAAAGGGATCCACAAATTGGCATTGCGGGTATAAGGCAAAAGCATATCAAAAAAAGAATTGGTCCATTGACCATTCACTTTGTTAAAAAGCTCCCGATCCCAGCGTAATACTTCTTGTAAAACAGATAGAACCATTTAGTTCGTGTAAATTGCGGCCTCAAAAATAAGCATTGGCTTCCAGCATTTGATATGAAAGCATGGATACATTCAAGAGTTTTACGTTGGGCGCTGTACACCGGTTTGTTTTTCCTGTTGCTGATGACATTGTTGCGACTGGCTTTTTTCATTGCGTTCAAACAGGTTCATCTTTCCTGGGCTGCAGCCACGGACTCATTCATCCTGGGATTTCGTTATGATCTCAGGGCCGCATGTGTGTTAATGCTGACCATGCTCATTTTGGGAAGCATGCGATTATTCAATCCATTTGAATCGGCTGTCGCAAAAAAAACCTGGTTCTGGATATTGGGAAGCATCAGCTTGGTATTCTGCTTTTTTTATGTAGTAGATTTTGCTCATTATTCTTATTTATCGCAACGATTAAATGCCAGCGTATTGAATTACCTGCAAGATGCCGGAATTTCCATGAGTATGGTTTGGCAAAGCTACCCTGTGATAAAATTACTGTTGCTGCTCGCCGTTGCTACTTTCTTCATTCTTTTAGCCATAAAATATTTTTATAAAAAAGCGTCAGTAAAACCCGCAGCCGTAAACAGGAGAAACAGGATCATTGTTTTTATAATCGCATTTCTTCTTTTTGCTGTCGGCATATTCGGCAGAATAGGACAATACCCTCTCCGATGGAGCAATGCGTTTTCTTTGGGAAATGAATCCAAAGCATATCTTTCTTTAAATCCATTCCAGAGTTTTTTCAGTACTTTAAAATTCAGAAGCTCCACTTTTGATCTCACCAAAACAAAGAAATGGTATCCGCTAATGACCGCTCAGTTAGGAATCCATGATACCGGTTCCACTACTTTGAATTTTGTAAGAAGTTATCCGGCAAAAGATACTTTCAATGGTATAAAGCCTAATATCGTACTTGTCATCTGTGAAAGTTTCAGCGGGTATAAAAGTTCTATGTGGGGCAATCCGCTGAACACGACACCTTTTTTCAATGATATGTGCCGCAATGGAATTTTTTTTAACTATTGTTTTACTCCTACATTCGGAACAGCCAGGGGTGTATGGGCAACTCTTACCGGAATTCCCGATGTGGAAGCGCCTCAAACTGCCAGCCGAAATATGGCGATGGTGAATCAAAACATGATCATCAATGATTTTAAAGGGTATAAAAAATTATATTTCATTGGCGGAAGTGCCAGCTGGGCTAATATCCGGGGATTCCTGATGAATAATATTGACAGCCTGCATTTGTATGAAGGCGATGACTATAAATCCCCCAAAATTGATGTGTGGGGTATCAGCGATAAAAATCTTTTTTTTGAAGCCAATGGATTTTTAAAACAACAAACCCAACCATTTGTCGCGGTAATTCAAACTGCCGACAACCACCGGCCTTACACGATCCCCAAAGAAGATGAAGCGAATTTTAAAAAAATATCATATCCAACCGATACGCTGAACAAGTATGGCTTTGAGAGTAATCTTGAAATGAATGCATTTCGTTATACAGATTATTGTATTCAGCATTTTATTGAGGCCGCTAAAAAAGAAAAATATTTTAGAAATACAATTTTTGTCTTTGTAGGTGATCATGGTATCAGGGGCAATGCAGGAAATATGTTTCCCCGTGCCTGGACCGACAACGCATTAACATCCGAGCATGTTCCATTGCTTTTTTATGCTCCTTCATTGCTGCAGCCTGCATTGAGAACCGATATTTGCTCACAGATCGATATATTTCCCTCCGTTGCATCATTGAGCGGACAAGCATTTCATAATTATACATTGGGAAGAAATTTATTCGACAATTCTGATACCACACCAGACGAAACTATCCGTCAATGTGCTTTCATTTTTGATCCCGAATCCCGCCGTATTGGAATGGTTGACAGTAATTTTTTCTACTCCCGCCCTATATCAAACGGAGAAGAGAACCTGGTCTCAATA
>DASZPW010000153.1:0-4299 GCA_035550155.1 Chitinophagaceae bacterium
GGCAAATTCGGCGAAGGCCTCACAGGCAAAATGTATTTGCTTTTATGCGTATAATTCTGGCATTTGATCACCAGGAAATGAAATGGGGTATCTACTGTCGGGTTAGTTGTAATGTTGTATGCATTTATTTCATTAGCTTTTTCCGATAACCATTTTTCTCCGAGCAACATCATGGCATATTCGCCCATGGTCATTCCATATACAATGGGAATTGGTTGTCGGCCCACACCACTCTTGAATTTCAGATCTAACACGGGACCGTCCACATAAAACCCATTGGGATTAGGACGATCTAATAGCAATAATGGTTTGTGATTTTCCAACGCACTTTCCAAAAAATCCTGCATGGAATTGATATAAGTGTAAAAACGGCAACCAACATCCTGCAGATCAAATACGAGAACATCTACATCTTTCAGATCATTGGCATCGGGTTTTCTTTTGGATCCATAAAGAGATACCACAGGAATTCCGGTTTGTTGATCAATATAACTTCCAACTTTTTCTCCTGCATCGGCAGTACCTCTGAAACCATGCTCAGGTCCGAAAATCACTTTGATATCAACACCTAATTTTCTCAATGTATCTACGAGGTGAGTGTGGCCTACCACAGAAGTTTGATTGGCAAAAATGCCCACTCTTTTTCCTTTCAGATAAGGAAGATATATGTTGATTCTTTCGGCGCCGGTAATGATCTTCTGCTTATCGGAAGAATTAGAAACGGATTTTTGTGCGGAACAACTTAATAGCCATAGTAATAAAGGTAAAGCCAGGAATCTCTTCATGAAATTGATTTTAAACGAATGATTTGAAAAGGTAAATTTCAGAAAAATAAAACAAATACTTACAGAATGGATCAGTATTCTATTCAGAATTTTAGGCTACCTTGCATCCCCTTTCTATATATCATCTTAAAATCATTAATATGCAAAAAGTAAAAAGTGGCGACAAAGTAAAAGTTCATTATCATGGAAAACTCACAAGTGGAGAAACCTTTGACAGTTCTGCGGGCCGTGAACCTTTGGAATTTGAAGTAGGGGGTGGGATGGTGATAAAAGGTTTTGATGAAGGCGTAACGGGTATGAGTGTGGGCGAAAAGAAAACGATCAATATTCCATATAACGATGCATACGGCCCCCGCAATGCAGAAATGGTAATTGACATGCCGAAAGACCGTTTCCCGAAAGACATGCAACTGGAAGTGGGAATGCCATTGATGATGAGTGATGGCTCCGGGCAGAATTTTGAAGTGGTTGTAATCCAGCTAAAAGAAAATTCTGTAGTGCTCGACGCCAATCATCCATTGGCAGGACAGGACCTGGTGTTTGATATCGAACTGGTGGAAATAATTGGTGGCAGCCCCCTGATCATTATGCCGTAGCGCTATTTAAATAATTTTAAAATAAAAAAGTTCAAAGCCTTCAAGCTTTGAACTTTTTTTTATTGATTATATATTTTGGGATCTATCAGGCGCCTGCAGTGGCAGACTTATTTCCGGGTCTGTTGAGCCACCAGCCAATCCATAATCCACAGATCCCCCAAGCAACCAACGAATCTATAAGATCTCCGGTGATCATATGCCAGGGTAGTTGAAACCATACATGTCCGGTATAATCACTCCAGATAAATGAGAACAATCCCATGGCCACGGCTCCAGAAAATACTCTTCGTGGAATCGGCGTGCCTCCCCGTGTCAACACATAAATTAATGAGATGACCAGGAAAAAGTCAACAAGGAATCCACGGATCATCATCATGGTCATATCAGTGTCCATCGCATTGTGATAAATGACCGTTGCCCAGGGTTTTCCTTCCATGGTTTTCATCATATCCTGTTGTTCTTTTTTGGTAGGAGCGCTGGGCATCATGTACATACCTTCTTCACTGATGTTGGCAGTGAGTGTAGCCATGATCTGATCTTGTTTGTCTGTGTACTTTGCAGTTTTATCATGAACTGGTAAAACAGACCATGAAAGAAATTGCCATGCAAAAATAATAATGGCTCCTACAAGAGAGCCGATAACCCATTTTTTCATTTTATTAAGTTTTGGTTCAATATAAAAGGTAAAAATTCCTATCGGTTTTTCCAATAGTTTATTTGGTAACTGGGCTCTTGAATTTGTGAAAGGCGGTTTGACAGTGTTGTTGCGGCAGTTGGCTCTTTTAGTCGTATATTCGATGCCCCTAATTATCAATATGTTTCAGAAATATAAGTTCACAGCAGCCGAAAGATTCCTGCGTTATGTGCAGGTGGACACTCAAAGCGACCCGCTCTCCTCTACGCATCCCACATCAGAAAAACAAAAAGATCTGGGTAAGTTATTAGTGGAGGAATTAAAACAAATCGGAATTGCTGATGCCCATATGGATGAGTGGGGATATGTGTACGCAAGCATTTCATCTAACAGTACAAAGAAAGTTCCTGTGATCTGTTTTTGTGCTCATGTAGATACAGCGCCGGATTGCAGTGGAACCGGGGTGAGGCCGATCGTTCATACTAATTACCAGGGACAAGATATTGTATTACCGGATGATCCATCGCAGGTGTTGCGGATGAGTGAATATCCTTATTTACAAAATAAAATTGGTGAAGATATTATTACCGCATCAGGGAAAACCTTGCTGGGCTCCGATGATAAATCCGGTGTGGCTGCCATCATGGATCTTGCTAATTTTTTAATGACAAACAAAGATGTAAAACATGGTGAAATAAAAATTCTTTTTACACCTGATGAAGAAGTAGGAAAAGGAACAGCGAAAGTGGATCTGAAAAAATTAGGTGCTGACTTCGGTTATACACTGGATGGCGGAGAAGCCGGTTCTTTAGAAGATGAAACATTCAGCGCAGATGCGGTGCAGGTCATCATTCACGGAGTGATTGCTCATCCGGGCTACGCTAAAGGAAAAATGGTGAATGCATTAAAAATAGCCGGAGAAATTTTAGCGGCATTGCCAAAAGATCGGTTGTCTCCTGAATCCACCGATGGAAAAAGGGGATTCATTCACCCGGTTCGTGTTGATGGCATTGCAGAAAAATGTACCATTGATTTTATCATTCGTGATTTTGAAACGCCGGGATTAAAAAAGAAAGAAGACTATTTGCGTACGCAGATAGAAGAGTTGTTGCGCACTTATCCAAAAGCTTCGTTTGAGTTTATTGTGACGGAACAATACCGTAATATGAAGGAAATATTGGACCTGCATCCGCAAATTGTGGAATATGCCAAAGAAGCGATCGCCAAAGCCGGTCTTAATCTGAAAATGGAAAGTATCCGTGGCGGAACAGATGGCAGCCGTCTTTCATTTATGGGATTGCCTTGCCCGAATCTATTTACGGGAATGCAGGGCATTCATTCAAAACTGGAGTTTATCAGCATCCAGGATGTGAATAAAGCGGTGGAGACAATGGTGCATTTAGTCACGATTTGGGAAGAAAAAACTGAAGTGGACTAATAATTGTAAATTGTATGGACAAATAAAAACTAATTGTATGCAAAACTTTTTTGCTATCTATTGGTGGATACTCATTATCCTCATCATTTTTCTCGGCTCATTCTTCACCATCAACCAGGGATTTATCGGTGTGATTACTATGTTCGGAAAATACCGTCGTATTGCAAGGCCGGGATTGAATTTTAAGATCCCCATTTTTGAAAATGTGTTCCGTAAAATATCTTACCAGAACCGTTCCATGGAATTAGAATTCCAGGCTATCACTTCAGATCAGGCCAATGTGTATTTCAAATCCATGTTGCTGTATTCGGTTTTTGACCAGCAGGAAGAAACGATCAAAAAAGTAGCATTCAAATTTGTGAGTGATAAAGACATGATGCAGGCATTGATCCGCACAATCGAGGGAAGTATCCGTGCATTTGTGGCTTCCAAAAAACAAGCAGAGATATTAGGGTTGCGAAAGGAAATTGTAGAATATGTGAAAGAAGGAGTGGATCATGTGCTCGCTGACTGGGGTTATCATTTGCAGGATCTGCAGATCAACGACATTACATTTGACAAAGTGATCCTTGATTCGATGAGCAAAGTAGTTGCATCCAACAACCTGAAAGCTGCAGCAGAAAATGAAGGACAGGCTTTATTAATTACAAAGACAAAGGCCGCCGAAGCGGAAGGAAATGCAATTAAAATTTCTGCTGAGGCAGAAAAAGAAGCGGCTCGCTTGCGTGGACAAGGTGTGGCTTTGTTCCGCCAGGAAGTGGCAAGAGGTATGACCGAAGCGGCAGAGCAAATGAAGCAAGCCAACCTTGACACCAATGTCATTTTGTTCAGCATGTGGACAGAAGC
>DASZPW010000154.1:0-1675 GCA_035550155.1 Chitinophagaceae bacterium
ATTGTTCCATCTTTTTTTTTATGTTTCCATATTCCCCGTTTGCTGATGCCGGGTGTTTCATTGTTGATAAACCCGAGGTATTTTTCAACTTCGTCTTCAGGCCTCAGTTCTAAAGATGTTAATGATAAAAATTCTTCACGGGTATAGCCATAATGGAGCAGGGCGGCTTCATTAACGGCAATAACTCTCAGGGTAGATTTAGCAATCATCCACATCGGCATAGGATTGCTTTCAAATAATAGTTTATATTTTCTACGGGAAGCCTGAAGCGCTTCATATGCTTTTTTCTTTTCCAATTCAAGCCGATGCTTTTTTATTGCATTCAGCACCGCACTTGGCAATCTTTGTAAACGGTCCTTCAAAATATAGTCAGCAGCTCCCTCACGAATTATAGAAACAGCATATTCTTCCGACACTGTTGCAGTAACCAGAATAAATGGGGCTTCAATTCCCATTTGTTTCACTAATGACAATGCTTCAAGGGAGTCAAATGCAGCGAGAGAATGATCTGAAAGAATGATATCCGGCATAAACCGGTTTAGTTCTTTAATGAATTCCTTTTTATTTTCAACGAGATGTACTTCACAATTGATCCCGGCTTTGACCATTTCCCGCCGTATCAATTCGGCATCGTCCTGCAGATCTTCGAGATGAAGTATTTTCAATTTTTCAGTCATATATTACAATTTGCCAGCTTCTTTCGGAGTTCGGTTGGTTAATAGCCAATACAGTCCCAATTCACTTACGGCTTTAGCGAAATTTTCAAAGTGAACCGGTTTTACGATGTAACTGTTTACCCCGAGGTCGTAGCTTGTTATGATGTCATTATCTTCCGCCGAAGATGTCATAATTACAACAGGTATTGACCTGGTACTTTCGGCTGACTTTATTTTTCTCAACACTTCAATGCCATCCACTTTCGGCATTTTTATATCCAATAAGATCACTTTTGGCTTATTCGTCAATTCCCGGCCAAAAAATTTTCCTTGTGCAAACAGAAAGTCCAGCGCTTCCTGTCCATCTTCGAGGTGAATCAGTTTATTAGCCAGGTTCACTTTTTTCAAAGCCCTGATCGTCATTTCGGCATCATCCATGTTATCTTCCACTAATACTATTTCTATTTCGTTATTGTTCATATCAACGTATTTTCAGGTATCTCTGCCGTTACTACAGTCAAACTGAAATAAAAGATCGCTCCTTCACCCGGGGATGCTTTTGCCCAGATCTCTCCATGGTGCTGGTTGATGATCCGTTTGGCCAGCGCTAAGCCGACGCCTGTTCCTTCAAATTCTTTATCGCTATGCAGACGCTGAAAAACGCCAAACAATTTTCCTGAATATTGCATATCGAACCCAACGCCATTATCTTTTATATAATAAGCAGCACCGGATGGCAATTCTTTCCAGCCTATCTCGATAGCCGGATGCGGATTTTTGGAAGAATATTTCAGAGCGTTGCTGATGAGATTCATCCAGACTTGTTTCAGCAAACCCTCATCACCAATGCAAAGAGGTAAATTACTTACATGTATGTGATAGTCAATTTCCGGGTAATGCGGAAGCAATTCTGCGAGGCAGGAATCTACCAACGCTTTCATGTTCACCTGCTGATCTGTCAATTCCTTTCTTCCCAGTTTTGAAAACGCAATCAAATCATCAATGAGTTGGCCCATCAT
>DASZPW010000155.1:0-1542 GCA_035550155.1 Chitinophagaceae bacterium
TGGAAATATTGGAATGCCCGAACAACCAGGACAGGAAATGTTTGAGAATTTATTGGCACAAGAACTGAGAAAAAAGTCAATGGCCAATAGTGAATGGTCAATAAATGGAATTCAAAATTCACCATCCACTATTGACTACTCATCGGTTTGGCTTGAAGATGAAAGTCAGCGTATCGGTTTGGTGAATATTCCAAATGATCTGTGGAAGTCGATGCGTCGCTCTCCTGTTTATTTTATCAATATTCCATTTGAAGAGCGACTGAAACATTTGGTGCAGGAATACGGGGTGCTTGATAAACAGAAAATGATTGATGCTATTGGCCGGATAAAGGAGCGTTTGGGTGGTTTAAATGCGAAAAACGCTATACAATTTCTGGAAGAAGGAAATATTACTGAAAGCTTCCGGATACTGCTGCAGTATTATGATAGGCATTATTTAAAAGCTTTACACAATCGGGAGGACATTAATTCGTTATTACATACGATTGATTGTGATTCAGTAACTATTGAAAACGCCGATAAACTTGTCAGCCCGTTCCAATATCATACCGAAGGCCGTTAAACTCACGGTGTTATTTCTATTTTTCCCTTTTATTTTTTGGGGTCAAAAACAACTCACCGGTTTATGGATCGGTGCGATGAACAACGACTCTACCACTACTCGCAAAGAGCAATCCTTTGAAATAGCATTGACAGAATACCGTGGCAAAGTGTATGGTTATTCCCGAAGTGAATTTATCGTAAATGATACGCTTTATTATATTTTGAAAAGAGTAAAGGGGACTATTGAAGGCGATAGTTGTGAAGTAAAAGATGATGAGATCCTCTCTTATAATTTCCGTGGGAGATTGGACAAAGGCGTTAAGGTGATCACTACTTTTCGCATGAATAAACAGGATAGTACCTGGCATCTGGATGGAACATGGAGAACCACTAAAACAAAAAAATTTTATTCGATCACTGGGGGTATCCAATTGCAGGAAGAAAAAGATCTCAGCCAGTCTAAGATATTTCCGCATTTGGAAGAATTGAATTTGGCGAATGATGTTGCTTTTTATAAAGAAGAAAAGAAACAAAACGAACTGACTTTAAAAACACAGCAGGATAATTTAAAAGCAGAAAGCCTGGCGAGAGCTGCTATCAAAAAGCAAATGCCTTCAAATGTTACTAAGCGGGATATTGCGATCAACGATGAGGACGTAACAAAAAAAATTCAAGATCAATCGCTATCTGAGTCATCAGTGGATTCGGTGAAGTTGGCTCCGAGGAATAAAGAGAATCCAATAGCTATTAATAAATCCGAGATCAACAAAACAAATCCATCCGAAACGAATAGCCTTGCAATACCCAATAAACCCACCATCGTAAACAATGGCCCGGCTGCATTGGTTTTAGAAAGAAAATTTAATTTCTCCACTCCCGTAAGTTTCAAATCAGATAGTCTCGAGCTTTCCCTGTATGACAATGGAGAAATAGACGGAGACACCGTAAGTGTTTTATTGAACGGCAAAATCATTATTGCTAAAGAAGGATTAAAAGCCA
>DASZPW010000156.1:0-2742 GCA_035550155.1 Chitinophagaceae bacterium
GATGATAAAATAAAAAAGATAGGGGCCATAAAAATTGAAAACTTTAAAACCCATTGTTGCAACCGACGCAGCTATGGCGCCAAAAACCCCTAATGGAGCAAAATTCATCACATAGCCAACCATTTTTAAAATAATATGAGATGCAGCTTCCAATGCTTTGATAACCGGTTTTGCATAATCATGCAAAGCAGTGGCTGCTACGCCAAAAAAAACACTGAAGATCACTATCTGCAGTATTTCGTTATTGGCCATTGCTTCTACAATACTTTTGGGAAAAACATGTTCCACAAAGCGGCTGATTGAAAATTCCTGTGTTTTACCTACCAATTCCTGGGCACCTGAAGCGTCACCAAAACTGAGATCAATGCCGCGGCCGGGCTGAAAAATATTTACCAACAATAATCCAAGTAATAAACTTACCAAAGATGCAGAAATGAACCAGAGCAATGCTTTTCCCCCAACTCTACCTACTGTTTTCAAATCGCCGAGTTTGGCAATGCCGACAACGAGTGTGCAAAACACCAGGGGTGCGATGATCATCTGAACCAGCCGCAGAAAGATTGTAGTGAGCAGTTTGCTATTGTCTGAAAAAGTTTTTATAGTATCCTCAGAATAGTTTTGATGAACAAAATATCCAACGCCTATTCCAAAGAGCATTGCAATAAAGATCCAGGCAGTCAATTGATTTTTTTTCATAAAGCAATGGCAACAGAATGCCGAAAATCGGAAAAAATACCGACTGTCCGAAGTTTTACCCTTTAAATCTCATTTCTGTAAAAGATTTGTTGCCCGAAAAGAATTATTCTTTATTTTACGAGCCATTCCAAACAACAACCAACCAAATTATGAGTCTATTTGCGAAAAAATCTATCAGTAGTTTACTTGCACAGGCAGACAACTCTGAAAAAGGCTTAAAAAAAACATTAAATGCCGGCAACTTAGTTGCACTTGGAATTGGAGCAATTATTGGGGCTGGTTTATTTGTGCGAACAGCTGCAGCAGCCGGAGAACATGCAGGACCGGCGGTAACACTTTCATTTATCATCGCAGCAGTTGGATGTGCTTTTGCAGGATTATGCTACGCAGAATTTGCGTCCATGATCCCCATCGCTGGCAGTGCTTACACCTATGCATACGCTACAATGGGAGAATTGGTGGCGTGGATCATTGGCTGGGCGCTAATACTTGAATATGCATTAGGCGCCGCTACCGTTGCTATTTCATGGAGTGAATACCTGAATATCCTGGTAGGAAAAAGTATACCATATGAATGGTGTCACTCTCCGTTTGAATCATTTAAAGATGTCAGTGGGGTCATGCATCATGGTATCATGAACATCCCGGCTTTATTCATTTTGTTGTTACTCTCCCTGTTGCTCATAAAAGGAACAAAAGAATCCGCAAGTGTGAACATGATCATTGTGATCATTAAAGTAGCCATTGTTATTGTGTTTATTATTATAGGATGGAACTATATTAACCCTGCTAATCATGCACACTATCTTATTCCGGCAGATGCTCCGCCTGCGATTCTACCCAATGGTTCCGAATATTCGTACACAGATTTTTTCCGACACGGATGGGGAGGCGTGTTAACGGGAGCAGGAATTGTATTCTTTGCATTTATCGGATTCGATGCTGTTTCCACAACTGCCCAAGAGGCCAAAAATCCAAAAAGAGATATGCCGGTTGGTATTTTAGGTTCACTGGCAATCTGTACGGTCCTGTATATTCTTTTTTCGTATGTGCTGACAGGCGTTGCTCCGTATACTGATTTTGTTAAAGCCGGAAAGGAAGCCTCTGTCGCTTACGCAATTCAACATTACATGACAAATTTTGGATGGCTTGCCAAATTGGTTTCATTTGCCATTTTGCTCGGCTTCTCCTCTGTAATATTAGTTATGCTGATGGGGCAATCGAGAGTTTTCTATACAATGTCTTCGGACGGATTGTTGCCAAAAATTTTCTCTGATCTCCATTCCAAATTCAGGACTCCTTATAAAAGCAATATCGTTTTGTTTGTTTTTGTTGGAATTTTTGCAGCATTTGTTCCGGTTAGTGTTGCCGGTGATCTTACTTCAATAGGCACTTTGTTTGCATTCGTGCTGGTGTGTCTTGGTGTTATGATCTTACGCAAAAAAGAACCGACTTTAAAGCGTCCGTTTAAGGCGCCGTTAGTTCCCTTGGTTCCGATTTTAGGTATGATCGTTTGTGCTGCAATGATTGTTGGTTTGCCCGGAGAAACGTTACTAAGTGCTTTGATCTGGATGATCATCGGGTTGGTCATTTATTTTGCATACAGTCGTAAGAAAAGCAAACTACGATCACCGGGAGAAATTTTACCAAGTGCATCGGATTTTGAATAATTATATGCCGCCCCGCCTTTGGTGGGGCGGTTTTTTGTTTACCTCTATTGGCCTAAATTTGCACCCCTGCATCATCATACTTCTCTCTATTTAAATGAGTGAAGCTATTCAGGGAATTATTATTGAATAGAAGTAGTGATGCATCAACATTAATTATCTTTTTTACTTTTTGACCATCCCGATAGCTATCGGGATGACTTAATGAGAATAACATCATGGGAAGAATTTTTGAAGTACGAAAAGCTACAATGTTTGCCCGGTGGGACCGGATGGCCAAACAGTTCACGCGTATCGGGAAGGAAATTGCCATTGCCGTTAAGAGCGGGGGCCCGGATCCTTCAACGAATCCTGCCTTGCGTCGTTGTTTCCAGAACGC
>DASZPW010000157.1:0-1871 GCA_035550155.1 Chitinophagaceae bacterium
GATGATCGGTATGATGGCTTTAAGACAGATTGTTTCAAACCTGCTTTGACCGGATGAACCTTTAACTGTGGGAATTTTGCCAGCAGCTATGGGAGTTTGACTTAAAGCAGTATCGTTCAGTATTTTTATACCGCTTAGTCCTTTCTTCAATTGACTGAAGTTCTCTTCACTGGTGTTACCCAGTGGCGATACAACAACATCAGCGGCAACCCAAACTTCTCTCATACCGGCCCAAGATTCCATTTTTTCTTCCACGCTTCAAAAAAATCCGGTGTGGTGAGTTGCAATGCAAAGGTTTTTGCATCGACAAAGACCTGGAGGGAAGATCCGGTAGCGACCAAAGCATTGCTGCGGCTTTCGAAAATTTTATACTCAAATTTCATTTTAGCTGCAGCAGAATTGATAAAAGTCGATTCAACAATAACCGAATCGCCATAGCGAAGCGGTTTTTTAAAATCGCATTGCACGGAGACCACCGGAACCGCCAGTCCCTGATGATAAAAATCGAGATATGAAATTCCGAAACGTTTACCGAAGGCTTCCCTTCCATCTTCGAAATACCGTACATAGTGTCCATGCCAGACAATACCCAGCGGATCTGCTTCATTGAAACGTACAATTACTTCTGTCTGGTCTTTTAACACTGGCTAATTCTTTCTGAAATATTTCTTACGCCACATTTCGAACTCCTTTTTCTCCATTTTTTTCAGGATGCCATAGACGGCTCCTGCCCAATAGTTGCGCAGGCCAAAACCACTCGGTTTGCCCGTAAGCCGCTCGCTGAAAAAAACCGTTTTCCTGTTCATGTCAATAAAAGTTATCCAGATGGCACCTTCTTCGTTGAGTTTGCTGAAGCTTTCAACGTTAAACATGACACCAATTCCGGTGTTGCCCTTAAAATCATAGTCTGCAACAATAGCCTCAATATCGTTCGGCTTCAGGTGAAAATGATCTTTCATATCGCTGGACACAATATCGGAGACATCAAGCGCAGCATTGTGATCTTTGGTAACGTCAATGGCATCTTCTGTTTTGATCTTGTCGATGGCTGCGGCCACATCGAATTTGGTGCTTTCCGTAATCAACAGGTCATTCCATGCTTCAATGAGGTGTTGAACATCGGAAGCGGACCCGAAACGTTCACGGTCACCGATAAATCTGGCCCCTGTAAAATCCAGGCCCAGCCAGGTGACGCTGGCCTTGCGATCAAAAATATCCTGCATTTCCTGTGCACCGGAAACCCCGCTGACCAGGGCTGCAAAAACAGTCAGAAACACTTTTCTTATTGTCATAACTTAAAAATTTATTACGAGCTCTTTACGAATATCCTTATTTCGCAGGTACAGCAAACAACTCCTTCCTGTTCTATTTTCCCTTCGGCTAGCGTTATATCCAACACCTGATTTAAGATCCTGACCGTGGTAGTGATCACTGAGTTTTCCAGGGGCATTTTTATTATCCGCAGGTTTTTTACGGCCGCAATATAACCAATCGGAACCGGGATATTTTTCATTGCACACTGATACCCCACCTGTGCGGCTGCAGTTTGGGCAATATTTTCAACCATTCCCGGTTCTGAAAGATGGTTCCTGTCAATGAAAACATTATCGAAGCGAACCTGCAATTGCGTCAATGCGTGGGTTTCACTGGCTTCGAGCAAATCATCAATCATCACCATGGGAGGACGCTGAGGAATATATTGTTGGATGGTGTCTTTTCTGGCCAGCATTCAATTGATCCAAAAGTTATAATAATTAAACCATTGTTCAGGATACATTTTTATTTTTTGTTCGAGCTGGGAAGTGAAGGCGTCTATCAACTGCTCCGTAAAAACGTTTTTATTTTCACCATCCGTCCTGTAAAACAAACGA
>DASZPW010000158.1:0-3607 GCA_035550155.1 Chitinophagaceae bacterium
AAGAACAATAGAACCCCAATTGCCCATGTTCAATGCTTTTTGCACATTAGCAGTATTGATTCCTTTAGCATCACTTACTCGAACAAACCAGGTTCCTACAATAGAAAATAAAATTCCAACACCTGCTATCAGCATCGGTAAAAGAATGGGAGAGAACCCGCCCATATTATCATCACCTGTTACAATTGTTTCCTGTCCTAATACAATCGTCGCAAGAACAGTGGCCACATAAGAACCGAACAGATCGGCACCCATTCCCGCAACGTCACCAACATTATCACCTACGTTATCAGCGATAGTAGCAGGATTGCGTGGATCATCTTCTGGAATTCCGGCTTCCACTTTTCCAACTAAGTCAGCGCCAACGTCAGCAGCTTTTGTATAAATACCTCCGCCCACACGGGCAAATAATGCAATAGATTCAGAGCCGAGAGAAAAACCGGTAAGCACTTCGATCGTTCTCAACATTTCTTCACTATGCACCGGTGCATCGGGAGCAAAAATTTGTTTTAATACAATGAATAATCCACCCAAACCTAAAACCGCCAAACCGGTAACACCCATTCCCATCACCGAACCGCCGGTGAAGGAAACATGCAATGCTTTGCTTAAACTGGTACGGGCAGCATGTGCCGTGCGGACATTAGCTTTGGTTGCGACCCTCATGCCGATATAACCGGCAGTAGCGCTAAGTACGGCGCCGCAAACGAAAGAACCAGCGATCAGCCAGTGCGAATGTGGATTGGCGCTGGCCATTACTGCCAGCAAAATGGCAACGATTACTACAAAATATCCGAGGATCTTCCACTCGGATTTCAAAAATGCCATTGCACCTTCGGCAATGTAATTACTGATCTCTTTCATGCGGTCGGTGCCGGCATCCTGGCGGGATACCCAGCCTGACTTAATGAAAGTATAGATCAACCCGATGGCGCCCATCACAGGAACGAGATAAATCAATTTGTCCATAAGCCTTGATTCTTAATCTTTTTATAATGAAGGTTTTCCTTCGGTTGGGGCGGCAAAGATAGGGGATGAAGGGGAAATTTTATAATTTCTGAAAGCGGTTTGATAAAGCCGGGAACATCGATGTCTTTATAGTGATGGGGGGACGCCAACAATGGCAAGCTGAAATGAATTTGTGAATCCTTAAATTTAACTGGCCGTAGAATTTTGTAACAACATCAACACGGCAGAATATGGAAGTAAATCGTTCTGACCTTTCTCAAAAATTCATCGACCTTTTTGTCGATACTTTGAAATTCACCGATAAAGAATTTGACTCATTGCTTTCACATTTCAGCCTTGAGTATATTCCCAAAAAATGTTTCTATCTCAAAGCAGGAAACATCAGTAAACAAAAAGCATATATCAATAAAGGCAGTACCCGAACCTTCACCGTTGATGCTAAAGGGCACGAACATATTTTATTTTTTTCGTTTGAAGATTGGTGGATCGCTGATTTTGAAAGTTATTATACACAGCAGCCTGCCAAACAATACATACAGGCAACAGAGGATTGCGAATTACTTTGCATTTCAAAATGCGACCTGGATAAACTGGAAGAGCAAAACCCTAAACTGAAAGCATTTTTTGAAGAAAAGAAACAGAAAAAGATCGTTGCCACAATGAACAATTTAAGCGAAGTAAAATCTCTTACTGCTGAAGAACGCTACCTGAACCTGGTTAAAAAACACCCGGAAATTTTTCAAAGAATTCCTTTACAATACATTGCCTCTTACCTTGATATCGAAGCACAGTCACTAAGCCGCCTGCGAAGCCGTTTATCAAAAAAATAATTTCTTAACCCGGGTTAATCCGCTTCTTAACCCTTGTTATTGGACAGTGAGCTATGTCCTTTCATCTTTGTATAGATGATCTACAGTTCAACGTTGCAGAGTTGCATCAGCAATGTTGTGTAGGATCTTCAAAACGCCGGCAATTATTTCTATCACTTAATAAATAAAAGAAAATGGAAACCAATCAAAGTGTATTGACAGCAAATCAAATTGTACTTGCAGAAGGAGAGGGCCTGAGACTTAATTCCGGGCCGGGCAGGGATCTAATCTTCAAGGTTACAGGCGATGATACAGGTGGGGCATTCGATTATTTTATTGTACAGGTGTCTCCCAAAAGCGGCCCTCCACTGCATGTTCATCACCTGCAGGAAGAAACTATCCATGTGCTGAAAGGTCATTTCAAAGTAAGGATAGGGGATGATATTTTTTATTTAAAAGAAGGAGGCTTTGCTTACCTGCCGTCAAAAGTCCCTCATGCTTTTTTAAACCTGACGGACGAACCAGCCGAAGTGATCGTGGTCTATACGCCGGGAGGTGGTCAACATTTTTATGAAGAACTGGGACCGCTTACACGAAATGGTCACCCTGATCCAAAAGTTGTTGCCCAGGTATTTGAGAAACATAATATGACGTTGCTTGGACCTCCGTTGGCTCAGGACTGAGTTTTTCATTGCATGTTTCGTATCGGGCGATTATTAAGTATATAATGGAGAAACCCAGAGCTGAAAATTCCTTTAGGCTTTGTTCTATAGATGTTCAACCATAACATTTGTCGTAGTAGAAAATCTACAAATCCTCAATTTTTTTCAGTACATCCGAAAAATTTGTACTTCTATTTTTTCTGGCTCGATTCTGGCCGTATTTCGCATAAGAAATTATCGCAGATCCAATCCTTTGAAAAGCCAACCATGAAAAACCTGTAGATCCTTATTCTTTGAAATGAATACAATCCGTGCCCGCCTCCTTAAGGTAGGACAATTACAAAAAGACCAAATATGAAAAAACCGGTGAATAAAAACAACCTGGAAAACTTCACAGTAGCAGTCAGCGCTTTTCTGCAGGAACCGGGTGTATTGCAAAACCTGGTAGAAAAACTGGCACGCAGGGATGAGGAATCTGTCATTGCAGATTCTTTGACCGGTGAATGGCAACCGATCGCAACATCTTCGCTGGAAGGATACGCACTTGGTGACCTGGTTTTAAAGGATGCAAAAGAATTGATCAATTCCCCATTTGATACCTGTTTTGTATTTACCTGCACCAGGGAAAGCAACAGCAAATACTCGATGACATGGGTCTGTTCTCTTTCATGAATACTATTGTCTTGTAATTTGCAAAAATGCTTCGCCGAGACATTCAGTAATATCTCCCGCAATCATCGCTTCCTCTGAAAATTTTGCAGCCGCAATATCTCCGGCCGATCCATGAAGATATACTCCAAGTATTGCTGCATCTATTGAATTATAACCTTGCGCCAGCAAACCAGTAATAATTCCTGTCAGCACATCACCACTGCCTCCTTTTGCCATTCCAGGATTGCCGGTATTGTTGAAATATCCATAACCTGATGGAGTTGCAATAAATGTGTGGTGCCCTTTTAAAACAATGAGGCAATTAAACAATTTAGCATTTACTAATGCTTTTTCGATTCTTTCAAAGTCATTCATAGTTTCTCCAAATAATCTTTCGAATTCTTTGGGATGCGGAGTTAAGATGGAGTGGGGTGGAAGAGAGTTAAGTAATTCTTTGTCCAGGGCAATACAATTCAATCCATCTGCATCTATCACCACCGGCTTTTTGAATTGTTG
>DASZPW010000159.1:0-46087 GCA_035550155.1 Chitinophagaceae bacterium
ATGGCCATTCAAAAATTTGGTGGTGGAATGAACCACGAAGTCGACACCGAACCGAAAAGGTTGTTGCAGGTAAGGTGTGGCAAAAGTATTATCGCAGGCAGTGATTAAATTATATTGCTTTGCCAGTTTCGTTAAAGCCTCAATGTCCACACATTGAATAGTTGGGTTGGCGGGAGTTTCGATATAAAGCATCCGGATAGCTTTATCTTTTTTCAGCCATTCTTCGGCTTTGTTCACATCACGCAGGTCTGCGATGATAGCGCTGATGCCCAGCGGTGGTAAAACTTTTGTGATTAATTCTTCCGTTCCTCCATACAATGAAAAATGAGTTAGTATCTTATCGCCGGGCTTCAAAGTAGCCAGCATCAGGGTGGTGATAGCCGCCATACCCGATGCGTGAAGAATTCCTTTGGCTTGTACCGGCGATCCGTTGTATTCAACTCCGAAAGTTTCCAGTGCAGCGATCTTATTTTCTGCTTCGGTAAAAGTGGGATTGCCCCAGCGGGAATAAATATAACCTTCTTCTTTGCCGCTGAACCGCCGCATGCCTTGTTCTGCTTCATCGTATACAAATGTGCTGCTGGCATAAATGGGAACGAGGTGGGCATAATTCGGATCCTGCTTATGGCCGCTATGTACTGCTACCGATCCCCAACCCGTAAGTGGAAAACTTTTATCCATTATCAATGTTTTGATCCCGATATTTATCGGGATTGAAATTTTATAAATGATTTTATCAAAGACTTCAATAAAGTCCAAAAGTAGAAGATTTCATACGTTCATCCATAAAACTATCCCGATAGCTTCGGGATCACAGAAATCAGCTATGAAAGAAATGTTGCAACAACTGGCTGTGTATAATTTCTGGGCCAACCAGCGGATGTTTGAAACGATCCTCATTTTGCCTGAAGAAAAACAAAAGGCTGAAGTACCCAGCAGTTTCAAAAGTATTTATGCTACTATACTGCATATGTGGAATGCGGAAAGTGTATGGTGGCAGCGTATGAAATTGCAGGAAAGAATTTCTGCGCCATCCGAATTTTTCAAAGGCTCCATGCAGGAGTTGACTATTGAATTATTGCAACAAAACCGTCAATGGATAGAATGGATCAATGCTGCTTCTGAAGCAGCGCTGGATCATGTATTCCAATACCAGACTTCGAGGAAAGAACAATTTAAGCAACCGATCTCCCAGATGTTACTACATGTTTTCAATCACGGCACTTATCATCGTGGACAATTGGTGAATATGCTCCGGCAATTAGAAGTAGAAAAAATTCCGCAGACAGATTTTATTGTATGGTCCCGGATGAAGCGATGATGAAACTTAACTAAGCCGAATTTTTAATACGCCCATTTCAGCAATGTGGCTCCCCATGTGAATCCACCACCAAAAGCAGCCAGAACAATATTATCTCCTTTCTTCAATTGTTTTTCCCAATCCCAGAGGCAAAGTGGAATAGTTCCGGCAGTAGTATTGCCATAACGCTGAATGTTGAGCATTACTTTTTCAGGAGACAGTCCCATACGATGTGCAGTGGCATCAATGATTCTTTTATTTGCCTGGTGTGGCACCAACCATGCAATATCAGCGCCGGTCAGATTATTTCGTTGCAACAATTCCTCGCTTACGTCTGCCATTCCTTTTACTACAAATTTGAAAACAGCCTGTCCTTCCTGGTACACATAATGTTCTTTTGCCATTACGGTTTCGATACTAGCCGGTTTCTTTGAACCACCTGCTTTCATATGCAAGTACTGGCAACCGCTTCCATCACTTTTTAAAATACTGTCAAGTATTCCGAATCCTTCTTCATTTGGTTCCAGCAACACCGCCCCGGCGCCATCCCCAAAAATGATACAGGTTGCACGATCGCTGTAATCAATGATCGCACTCATTTTATCCGAACCAACGACCACAACTTTTTTGTATCGTCCGCTTTCGATCAAAGCTGCACCGGTGGTTAATGAATATAAAAATCCGGAACAGGCAGCAGACACATCAAAGCCCCATGCATTTTTTGCGCCTAATTTATCGCAGGCAATATTTGCAGTGGCAGGAAAAACCATGTCGGGAGTGACGGTGCCCACGATCAGGCAATCAATTTCCATCGGGTCCATTCCTCTTTTTCTGCACAAATCCTGAACTGCGGGAACTACCATATCAGAATTTGCCAATCCTGCACCCTTCAGGATCCTTCTTTCTTCAATTCCGGTTCGTGTACGGATCCATTCATCGTTGGTATCTACCATTTTTTCCAAATCAAAATTGGTGAGTTTATCTGGCGGCACATATCCTCCGACTGCAGTTATGGCGGCAGTGATCTTTTTACTCATCTGCTGGTTGTTTTAAATAAAATATTGCGGGCAAAGGTAAGGAAAGAGTCGAGAGTCAGTAGTCGGGAATCAGTATTCAGTAGATAAGTAGTATAGCTGATAATTGACTCCTGGCTCGATACAAATGGCTCCTGACTTTTCCCTTATTTTCGCATATATGATCGCATATCTCAATGGCAAATTTGTTTATAAATCTCCGGCAGTCGTGCATGTGGATGTGAACGGAGTGGGATATGAAGTGCAGATCAGCCTGAATACCTACTCAAAGATCCGGGATATGGAAAAAGGAACGCTGCACACTTGTTTGTTGATCCGTGAAGATGCACATACTCTCTATGGTTTTTTTGATCCGGCAGAAAAAGAAATATTCCTGCAATTGATCAGTGTGTCCGGTATTGGTGCATCTACTGCAAGAGCCATGCTTTCTTTTATGAAACCGGATGATTTGGTTCGTGCCATTGTGCAAGCTGATTTTAAAACACTGGAAAACATAAAAGGGATCGGTAAAAAGACTGCTGAAAGGCTGGTGGTGGAACTGCGGGATAAACTGGCCAAACATAGTTTTGAAACAAATATTTCTCCTCTGAAACACAATACTTTGCATCAGGATGCGTTAAATGCTCTATTGGCACTTGGCATCAGCAGATTGGCTGCTGATCAGGCCATTACGAAAGCAATGCAATCCGACCCTACTCTGAACAAAATTGAAGACATCATCAAACTAGCTTTAAAAAGGTTATAGCCTATCGCATCAAATTGTACTTAACTAATTGACCGGGAAATAGACGTTGAACCTTAGAACTAACAACATATTCCGTACGTTGGTAACTGCTGCCATTGTCTTTACCTTTTCATCCCAGGTACATGGCCGTTTTTACAACATCCCTCTTCCACAAAACAAGGAAACAGGAAAGGATACTACTATTTATCCCCTCCAGGACCGCCGTGGCGATCCCTACAGTTATCCCAACAGAAACCCGTTTGATTTTAAAGACACCGCATTTGTAAAACGAAATGTTGAATACGATCCCAAAACCAGGCAGTATTATATCATTGAAAAGATCGGATCACAATATTATCGTACACCAGTTTCTTTTTCCATGCAGGATTTTATCCGCATGCAGGGGCAAAAAGATGAAGATGATTATTTCCGCAAGAGAGCTGATCTGTTATCGGATATGAATCGCCGGTTGTTCAAACCAAAATTCAAAGTATCAAATGATTGGTTCAACCGGATAGTGGGTACCGGAAAAGTGGAGATAAAACCTACCGGGTTTGTGGAATTAACTGCCGGTTACCAGGGGCAAAATGTAGAAAATCCAACGTTGCCGGAAAGAGCGAGGAAAAATGGCGGTTTGGATTTCAATATGAATTCTCAACTGCAGGTGGAAGGTAATATCGGCGATAAACTGAAACTACCGATCAATTATAATACACTTGCCAATTTTGAATATGAGAATCAACTGAAGCTGGACTATCACGGCCGTGATGATGAGATCTTAAAATCATTCCAGGCGGGCAATGTCAATTTTACTTCCAAGGGAACTTTGATACCCGGAGCACAATCATTATTTGGTGTGAAGGCTCAAATGCAATTTGGAAAACTGTTCGTAACAACCGTGCTTGCTAATCAAAGAGCCCAACGTCAAACACTTGGTCTGCAGGGCGGTGCCGCTTCGCAAAATTTTAAATTGAAAGCCGATGAATACGAAGAGAACAGGCACTTTTTACTGGCACAATATTTCAAAAACAATTTCAATAAGGCAATGAAGCAATTGCCTGTTGTGAATTCTCCGGTGCAGATACTTCGGATGGAAGTATGGGTTACTAATCGCAACGGCACTACTACTGATACCAGGGATGTGGTAGCATTAATGGATCTTGGTGAAGGACAACCGTATGGACCCTGGGGCGGAACAGGAAACCCCAATACATTACCGAGCAATGGAGCAAATAATCTTTATTCATTATTGGCCGGCCCTTCCGGCACCCGGAATTCCAGCACTATTCAAAGTTATCTGACTGGCCAGGGATTAGTGCCGGTGCAGGATTTTGAAAAAACATTTGCAAGAAAATTGCAGCCGACTGAATATTATTTTAACCCGCAGATCGGATTTTTATCGTTGAATCAGCCGCTGCAACCTGATGAAGTGTTAGGCGTGGCATTTCAATATACCTACAATGGAAGAGTATACCAGGTGGGAGAATTTTCACAGGACGTTCCACCGGATAGTACAGGTGGTTCTCAAAAAGTTTTATTCCTGAAATTGCTGAAAGCTACTTCTCAAAGAACCAATCTTCCTATCTGGGGATTGATGATGAAAAATGTGTACTCGGTTGGTTTTGGCCAGTTGGAGCGGCAGGATTTTTCATTGGATGTTTTGTATGATGAACCCAGTCTTGGTCAAAAAAGATATTTGCCGCCTGCTGATATTTCTGATCCTTACAAGGGAGCGCCGATACTTTCATTAACAAACCTGGATCGTTTAAACAATCAAAATGATCCACAGCCGGATGGTATATTCGATTTTATTGAGGGATTCACGGTGATCTCTTCGCAGAGTCGCATCATTTTCCCGGTGCTGGAACCTTTTGGCCATGATCTGGATTATGTGTACAGCGGGCCGGACAGTTTAACACAACGAGCCAAGTATTTGTATTATCCATTGTATGATACGATCAAAGCTATCGCACAAACCTATGCTAACCTGGACCGGTTCATTATTTCAGGCAGATCCAAATCTGCCGGACCAACCGGAGATTATCAGTTAGGATATAATATTCCGAAAGGCTCCGTGATTGTAACAGCAGGCGGACAAGTGCTGCAGGAAAATGTAGATTATGAAATCAATTACGACCTGGGTACGTTACATATCACCAATCCATCTATTCTGGCTTCGGGTGTTCCGGTAAATGTCCAATATGAAAACCAGGCAGCATTCGGATTACAGCAAAGAAACTATATGGGACTTCGGTTGGATTATGCAGCGAATAAACATTTGAATGTTGGAGGTACCATTGTGCGATTAGGCGAACGGCCCTTTTTTGTAAAACAGGGATACGGTGAAGATCCTATTCGTAATACCATGTTTGGAATGGATGCTGATTATCATAATGATCTTCCGCGATTAACCAAGCTGCTCAATAAACTTCCATTTTATTCTACAAAAGCGATGTCATCAGTGACTGCTTATGCAGAAGCAGCAGTGTTAAAACCGGGACATGCTCCTCAAATCGGAAAAGGAAATAACGGATCTATTTACATCGATGATTTCGAAGGAACGCAATCTCCCATTGATCTGCGTTTCCCGCTTATCAGCTGGACACTGGCATCAGTTCCCGAGGGAAATGGATTATTTCCTGAATCGGCATTGAACAACGATCTGCAGAGCGGATACAACAGGGCAAAATTGGCCTGGTACAATATCGAACCTGTATTGCAGGAAAAAGGTGTTGCCAATAATCCATTAGGCCATAATCTTGATGAATTATCAAAGCCGGAAACAAGGCAGGTGTTGCAGCAGGAAATATTTCCCAATAGCAGTACCGACCTGGGCCAGGGATTACTGACCACATTTGACCTGGCATTTTACCCACAGGAAAAAGGACCTTATAATTATGAATATAGAAACGGTAGAATAGATGCCAATGGAAAATTGCTGAATCCGACACAATCCTGGGGTGGTATCATGCGGGGATTAGATCAAACAGATTTTGAGACCGGCAACATTGGATACATCCAGTTTTGGCTGCAGGATCCTTTTATTTCACATCCGAACAGCCAGGGCGGACAATTATATTTTAATCTCGGTGATATTTCTGAAGATGTACTGAAAGACGGTAAGAGGCAATATGAAAACGGGTTGCCAACTCCAACGAACAATGCACCGGTAGATAGCAGCACTGTCTGGGGCAAAGTGCCTTCCAATCCTTTACAGGTTACCAATGCTTTCAGCAATAATCCCGATGACCGTAAATACCAGGACGTAGGTTTTGATGGATTGTCTGATGACGAAGAAGAACGGAAATTCAATAATTACCTCAGCAGCCTGCAAACCAATTTCGGATCCAATTCATTGATCTATCAAAAAGCATTGAGTGATCCGTCCGGCGATGACTTCAAGCCATATCGTGATGCATCCTATGATCAGCAGAATGCCGGAATTTTACAACGATACAAAGACATCAATAATCCACAGGGCAACTCGCCGGTTGCTGATAACAACAGCCAGTTCGTAAATGCATTTACCCAATATCCCGATGCGGAGGAATTGAACAGGGATAACACATTAAATGAAGTAGAAGAATATTTTCAATACAAAGTGGATCTTGCTCCGAATATGGCGGTAGGAAGTAATTTCATTACAGATAAACGTACGGTGAATGTCACTTTAGCTAATGGCAGTACCCGCAGCGAAACATGGTATCTCTTCCGGATTCCGGTAGATCAATATCAGATGAAAGTGGGAAATATTCCTGACTTTAAATCCATTCGTTTCATCCGCATGTTTGTGACCGGTTTCCAGGATTCAGCCGTGGTCATGCGTTTCGGTAAATTGGAACTGATAAGAAATCAATGGCGCAAATTCACCTATAATATTGATACGACAGATATGTACACCAATCTGCCGGCGAATGATCCTACAACACTGAATACCCTTGCCGTAAATGTAGAAGAGAATGATCAGCGTCAGCCGATTCCCTATCGTATTCCTCCCGGCATTGAACGGCAACAGGAACTCAGCAATAATAATGTGCAGTTGTTCCTGAATGAGCAGGCACTTAGTGTTCAGATCTGTGGTTTGCCCAAAGGCGAATCACGTGGAGTCTTCAAAACTACGAACCTGGACATGCGTCAATATGGAAGATTGCTGATGTTCATACATGCCGAATCTGTACAGGGAGCACAACAGTTGCAAGATGGAGACCTGAATGCCGTGATACGGCTGGGCAGTGATTTTGTCGGAAATTATTACGAAATAAAAATTCCGCTGAAGATAACTCCGTTTGGTTCTACAGATTCATTGGCAATATGGCCTGCACAAAATAATCTTGATTTTGATCTGGACATTCTCACCAAACTCAAAATGGCCAGGAATAAGTTAGGAATACCAACGTCCCAATATTACAGCGAAACACAAGCCGATGGACGATCGTATGCGATCATCGGTAATCCTAACCTGGGAGAAGTGGAGGGCATATTGCTGTCAGTACAAAATGCAAAATTAGAATCGGCCTGCACGGAAGTGTGGTTCAATGAACTTCGATTTGATCACCTGAATGAAAAAGGAGGGTGGGCTGCCCTGGCCCGGGCAGACTGGCGGCTTGCCGATCTTGGAACATTCAGCATTTCGGGAACGGCAAAAAGTAATGGCTTTGGTACATTGGAACAACGGGTGAATGAAAGGAGTAAAGAAGATCTGTACACATTTGATATTTCTACTACAATTGATGCCGGAAAGTTATTGCCCAAAAAGGCAGGCATTCAGGTTCCTGTGTATGCGGGTATCAGCCGCAGCAGCAGCACACCGTTGTACGATCCTTTGGATCTTGACATTACTTTAAATGATAAATTGAAAGCGGCGTCATCAGGAAAGGAAAAAGACTCTATCCGGAGCCAGGCGGAGGATGTCACCAGCATTAAAACATTTAACCTGACCAATGTCAGAAAAATAAAAACGGATGGCAAACAACCGAAGATCTGGAGCGTTACGAATTTCAATTTTGATTATTCTTATATCGAAACACAACATCACAGCCCGCTGATTGAAAATGATGAATTGCGAAGAACAAGAGGAGCGTTGACCTATAATTATGCGCCACAACCAAAATTTATCGAGCCGTTTAAAAAATTATTAAAGTCACGGTCACCATGGCTGGCGTTGATAAAAGATTTCAATTTTAGTTATACGCCGTCACAAATTTCTTTTAAAGCAGATGTATTCCGCCAGTTCGGTGCCACACGAATTCGCAATATCGGCGGCGGACCATATAAAATACCGGAGACGTACAACAAATACTTTACGTTCGATCGTTATTATATCCTGCAATGGAGTTTGACCCGATCGCTGGCATTGGATTTCAGCGCAACCAATAATGCCAGGATCGATGAACCTTTCGGAAGAATTGATACGAAAGAGAAAAAAGATTCTGTAAGAAAGAATTTTTTTAAAGGGGGAAGAAATACTCAATACAGCCAGCAAGCTACGTTGACATATAATCTTCCCACGCAAAAAATACCCCTGCTAAGCTGGACCTCTGTTCGGGCATCGTACCAGGCAAAATACAACTGGCTTGCAGCATCTTTATTGGCAAAGGATCTCGGAAATACTTTATCTAACACACAAACAAAATCTCTGAATGGCGAATTCAGGTTTGAGGAATTATATAACAAATGGAAATTCCTGAGAGCAGTGAACATGGATGCGCCTAAACAAAAACCTGCCACCAACATATCAGATAAATCCAATAATGCTGTAAAAAATAAAGCAGATTCATTAGCCGCAAAGCAAAAAAAGATCAAAGACCCCAATGCATTGCCACAGATATCTGCCGTGCCAAAATTCTTTTTACGACTACTTACTTCTTTGAAGCGGGTAGGTATTCAATACACCGAAGATTTCGGAACTATGTTGCCGGGATATATGGACAGTACCAAAATTCTGGGTTCTGATCTCAGGAGCAGAGAACCGGGTTTTGGATTTATTTTCGGTTATCAACCCGATACAAGCTGGATCAACCGCATGGGAACAAAAGGATTGTTGTCACATGATTCGCTCGTGAATACTTTGATACAACAGCGATATAATCAGCGGCTGAATGTTACGGCCCAGGTCAGCCCATGGAGAGACTTGACCATTGACATCAACCTGGATAAAACTTTTGATAAACAATATTCTGAATTGGATAAGGATACTACCGGATCAGCAGGTATTACAAGATTTAATCCGTATGCTGCAGGAAGTTTCAGCGTTAGCTATATTTCTTACCAAACCTTGTTCAAAAAATTTGATCCGAATATTGTTTCCGAAACTTTTAAACAATTTGAAGCAAACCGGGCAGCATTATCCAATAAACTGGCGTTGGCGAATCCATATTCCGGCGGCACTGTTGATCCCAACGATCCTCAATATTATGTTGGATACGGACGCTATGCACAGGAAGTAGTGATCCCGGCATTTTTAGCAGCCTACCGCAATAAAGATCCGTTGACTATTTCGGGTATCAAGAATGGAAATCCGAATCTGCGGTTTAATCCGTTCTCCGGAATAATACCGAAACCAAACTGGGCATTGACCTATACCGGGCTTTCCCGTCTGAAAGGTTTGAATAAGATATTCACCAATTTCACATTACGCCATGGCTATCACAGCACACTTAGCATGAACAGCTTCAATACAGCTTTGTTATTTGAAGACCCGCTGCGTGTTGGATATCCTTATTTTAAAGATACACTTACGGGCAACTACATACCTTACTTCTTGGTGCCTAATGTGACAATACAGGAAGCATTTGATCCATTACTGGAAATGGACATGACTTTTACCAACCAGCTTTCATTGAGATTTGAATATAAAAAGAGCCGTCAATTAAGCCTGAGTCTTCTCGATTATCAATTGGCAGAGAACCGTTCTACCGAGGTGACTGTTGGTGTGAACTGGCGGAAAAAAGGTATTCCGATTTTAAAGAATATTCCGATTGGAAAAAATGGAAAGAAACTGGACAATGATGTTACGTTCAGATTTGATTTTTCATTGCGTGATGACGCAACAGCTAACAGCAAACTGGATCAGAAGACATCCTATGGTACTGCTGGCCAAAAAGCCATTCACATTGCGCCTTCCATTGATTATGTATTAAACACTAGGGTACAGCTCCAACTGTATTTCCAGCAGGATCGTACCATTCCTAAGATCAGTAATTCTTTCCCGATCACGAATACAAGAGCAGGTGTAAAAGTGAGAATATCCCTGGCGCAATAAATTAGATTCACTTCGATTTTATTTTAATTTAAGTGTTACATACCCCCTCTGCGGAATGATGTCATCTAAAATGTCATTTGTATACCTACTTAGAACTAACCTTATTCATTTTATTGAAATACAGAAAGCTGATAAAAACCGGTCAGATATGTAGAAAGATCTTTAATGGGAACAAAATAGTTCAACCTGCTTACTGATCACAACCGGCAATAAAAAAATCCGCATTGCGGATCTTTTTATTCATTAACCTTAAAACTTAATTATCTATGGGATCGGAGGGGAACTATTGTCATTGACTTTTTTGAAGAGCATCACGTAACCGCATAAATTCTTTTTCTTTTCTTTATTTACCTGCACGGGTTTCATCATGTGAAATTCTGAGAACTGGGGTACATAGGAATAAGAAATGATGTTGCCATCTATATCGCCCCACATTTTTTTCTGGTAGACCACTTGTTTTTCATCCCAATCATACATTCTTACTTCATATAATTTGGAAGTGTGATCGCCGATGAAAACGAATTGATACCAGCTGCCCTGATTCAACGGTACAACAACGGGCATTTCGTATTCGCTTTCCATAGTGATGGAAGCTTCTTTCAACAGCATAAAACCATCTTTTGAATAATAGGTTTTCAAGCTATCCACTTCTTTTTTGATGTAATCGTTATTGCAGGATTGAACACGGATGACGTCCTGGGAAGAAGCTGTAAAGTAACTCAGCAGCAACGAGACGAATATCAGATACGGCTTTTTCATAAGGGTCTTTAAACGGAATTGGTACGTTGATATAAAATTAGAATATAGCCTGCTATGATTGAAGCTTTTGAGCATAAAAATGCTTGTGTTTGGTATTTTTTCCTAAAGGGACAGCGGAAACTACTAAGGAAACGGAGGGAGGTAAGGACTGAAGACGTACAAGATAGCCAAAAAATCCGTTTATACAAATATGCCTTTACGTCGTTCGATTGAAATAAACAGCATCGGCCTGCTGCAGGCAGGTAATGGATAAGTCGTTGATACAGACATGTGGCGGCAGCGTGGTACAATACCAGATTACTTCAGCTACATCTTCGGCACTTAATGGAACAAGTCCATCGTATATTTTTTTTGCAGTTGTTTCATCTCCTTTGAAACGAACAATGGAAAATTCCGTTTCTGCAGCCCCGGGATGAATGGCCGTTACTTTGATCCTATGTTTTAAAAGATCTATTCGCATGGCCTGGTTCAAAGCATCTACAGCAAATTTGCTGGCACAATACACATTCCCTTTTTCATACACTTGTTTTCCGGCTACTGACCCCATGTTGATGATATGACCCTGTTTACGTTTTATCATAAATGGTACTACTGCTTTAGCGACGTACATCAGGCCTTTTACATTTGTATCGATCATCGTGTTCCAGTCTTCGAGATCACCTTCATCAAAATAACCCCGGCCCAATGCCAATCCTGCATTATTGATCAACACATCAATTTTTTGCCATTCTTCCGGTAAACTGCCAATGTTTTCAAAAACCGCTTTTTCATCTCGCACATCAAATGGTAGGAGCAGCGCTGCGGTGTTAAATTTCTTCTCTAATTCTTGTTGCAGGGTTTCTAACCGTTCTTCTCTTCTTCCGTTCAGGATGAGATCATAGCCATTAGCTGCAAATTTTTCTGCACAGGCTTTTCCAAAACCTGAAGTGGCGCCGGTGATAAAAACTATTTTTTGCATAGAGATGAAATTGAAAATTGAAATAGAATTTTCTCCTGCGAAGATAAAAGATAAGTAAGCAGGATCAGTTTAAATACTGTTCAAAAAATTTTCAAGTATAGTATTGCTTTTTTCCTTTTCTTCCATCATGCCCATATGACCTGTTTGGGAAAGGATATAAATAAAAGCCTTATCCGGAATATGAGTTTGTTGTAGCAGGTCATTTTTCGGGATGGCATTATCGAATTGCCCGATCACGAAGAGAACAGGAACGAGGCTTTTTTTTAACAATGCCCTGCGATCAGGTCGCTGTATCATTGCTTCGTAATAAGCGATCAATGCTTCAGGAGTAAAATAATTCAGGCTAGTGATAAATGCATCAATTTCTTTTTTCATTGTATTTGTTGAAACCGGCGAAAACAAATTTGGCGATGTTGTTTTTAAAAATTCAAAAGCACCGTGTTGGTTAATGAATTCAATCCCTTTCCTTCTTGTCGCTTTTTTCTCTTCAGTATCTGAATATGAAGTGGAATGAAACAACCCGAATGCATTTAATGAGCTGGCGTATTTTTCAACGTATGCGAGTGTAATATATCCGCCCATGCTGTGACCGATCATGGTGCAAGAAGACATTTTTTCCTGATCCAAAATTTCATTGATCACTTCAGCCATTCCTTCCATACTCATGTCATCAATCATTCCGGATTTGCCGCTACCGGGAAGATCTGGAATGATCAGTTGAAATTTTGATCTTAGAAATTCTATTTGATGGTTCCATACATTTCCATCTTCGCCAAAACCATGAATGAAAACAACCGGCTTTCCTGAACCGATTATCCGGTAATAAATCGAATTTCCTTCGTAGTCCAAATATTTTTCAGGCATTAGTTTTCTGCTTTTTATAATGCACCAGGCTTCTTATCATTAAAATAAGCATGATCGGAATTAGTGCCGGATTCAGTTTTTGTAAACTCCATCCGAAAGCTATCAAAGCAACCAGAATAAGTAAATAGATCAACAAATAATTTTGCGCCCATTTCATTTTTTTATTGAGAAAAAATGCAATAACAATATGTGCCGGAAAAGCCCAGAGCAGGTTGAGATTGTATTTACAGGTTGGATGATCAGTGCCAAACCACATGAACAGCAATAAAATTCCTAAAGCACCGGTGAGGAAGAAAAGAATGAAGTCAAAATATTTAAAGAATTGCCCGGATGTTTTAAGAAATGTTAGCGCCAGGATTATCAAAAATAAAATTGAGAAAACAATCATGGGAGAGAACCAAACTGTTTTTGGAGGCTGTACTACCGGTTCCAGTAATGTGATCTTTTGACTGACAAGTTTTTTATTGCCT
The DNA here is from genome assembly GCA_035550155.1 of Chitinophagaceae bacterium. GTDB lineage: Bacteria > Bacteroidota > Bacteroidia > Chitinophagales > Chitinophagaceae > UTBCD1. The sequence goes on from DASZPW010000159.1 coordinate 13,371, forward strand.
ATCGTGGTACTGTCAAATCCTTCCATTAAATAATCTGGCAAGAACATCGCTTCGCTGTTGCTGATCTTTTTGTCCAATGGCATTCCCAATAAAATATCAATCCCGAGTTTGCTCCAGTATTCTTTTCCTTTATCCAGGTATTCATGGATAAGATTTCTGAAAGTTGTGTTCCCTTCCGGGCGAATATTTTTTGTCACTACCGGTTCTTTACTTTTTTTAAATACCATATCTCTCAGCCTTGTAGTGCAGTTGTCATAGACAAAGTCGTATTTGTAGTATTTATTTTCTTCTTTAGCGTTTTCATTCAGCGCCGCTAAAAGATTTTCTTTTTCTTCGCAGGAAAGATCTAAAACCTGCTCTGTAACTCCTCGGCCTTCATACTGATATTCCAGCATGAAATCATTAAAACTGCTGACGGAAACAAAATACAACAGCTTGCCACGGATGAATTTTTCATAGAAATGGGGATCATCAAAATCAAAGGTCCCGTAATTAAAAACAATATCTGTGTTCGTGGATTGATCAATTACCCTTAAAGCACTGTGGCCAAATGTGGAATAGAGTTCGGTGCCGGGGCTGCAGGTCAGCAGACTGATGCGGACATTGCAGTTTTGTTCTGCTGCAGAATCTGATTGAGCGTTTGTTGAATAACAAATTGCAAAAAGGAAAGCAGCAACAAATATTTTTTTCAAAACGGATTTGTTTATTACGAAAGATAAATAAAATGGAGAGCTAAAAAATGATCTTCCTGTTAAATAAACAGGATGCGAATAAAAATCACAATTGACATTATTTAATTTCCAAATTGTCAAATTGACTCATTACTTTCTGCTATAATTCGGTGCTTCCCTGGTGATCTCAACATCATGTGCATGACTTTCTTTCATTCCTGCATTGGTGATCTTGATGAATCGTGCATTCTTTAATTCGGAAATATTACTGGCGCCGCAATAACCCATACCGGCTCTCAATCCTCCGGCAAACTGATATACGATCTCTTTTACCAAACCTTTATAAGCAACACGGCCTTCTATTCCTTCCGGAACAAATTTCTTTACATCATCTTCCACATCCTGGAAATAACGATCACTGCTGCCGGTAGCCATGGCTCCTAAAGAACCCATGCCACGATATTCTTTGAATTTTCTTCCTTCATAAATGATCGTTTCACCAGGGCTTTCTTCAGTGCCGGCAAAAATGCTTCCCATCATTACACAATCAGCGCCGGCTGCCAATGCTTTTACCATATCTCCCGTGTATCGAATACCACCATCAGCTATGATCGGGATATTTTTTTCTTTTAGTACCGAATGAGCTTCCATTACTGCTGTGAGTTGAGGAACTCCTGCACCTGCTACTATTCGTGTAGTACAAATAGAACCTGGACCAATTCCTACTTTTACCGCATCTACTCCTGCTTCGGCTAATGCTTTCGCACCTGCTGCTGTTCCGATATTTCCGGCAATAACATTCAGATTTTTAAAATTCTTTTTTACATCTTTCAATGCATTGATTACTCCTTTACTGTGACCGTGTGCACTGTCAAGTGCAATGACATCAACGCCGACATGTTGCAATGCAGCCACCCTGTCCATCAGGTCACGGGTAATACCCACACCTGCGCCGACGAGCAATCTTCCGAAAGCATCTTTTACTGCATGCGGATGACTTTTCAATTTTAAAATATCACTGTATGTAAAAAGACCTTTCAGTTTTCCATTTTTATCAATGATCGGAAGTTTTTCAACTTTGGTTTTTTTAAAAAGTTGTTCTGCTTTTTTAAGATCCGTTCCTTCTGGTGCCGTAAAAAGATTTTCTTTCGTCATCACCTCGCTTACTTTTCGTTTCATATCTATTTCAAATCGTAGGTCACGATTGGTGAGAATGCCAACTAATTTTCCGTTCTTGTCAATGATTGGAATGCCGCCAATCTTATTTTCTCTCATCAATCGAACAGCATCGCCGATGGTCGCATTGGCTGTCAGCGTAACCGGGTCAATGATCAGGCCGCTTTCACTTCGTTTTACTTTGCGAACCTGGTCTGCTTGTTTTTCAATACTCATGTTTTTATGAAGAATCCCGAGGCCGCCTTCCCTTGCCAGCGCAATAGCAAGATTCGCTTCCGTTACTGTATCCATTGCAGCGGAAAGCATCGGTACATTCAGTGTAATGTCTTTGGTAAGTCTTGTAGAGATGTCTACATTCCTTGGAAGTACCTGGCTATAACCGGGCATTAAAAGCACATCATCAAATGTGAGCCCTTCGCCAAAAAATTTCGTGGATTTGTCTGAGGTGGTGGGAATATTTCTTGTTGCCATGTGCAAAGATAGGAGAAAACGCAAAATTCAAAATGCAAAATTCAAAAGTGAAATCATGTGCTTTTTGCAGTACCAATTTTTGATCCGATAGCTATCGGATTTTGACTTTTTACTTTCGACTTTATCGTATCAGCATCACTGTTCCTTTTTGAAAAACTTTTTTTCCGGTGTCCCGGTTAGTATAACTCAGGAACCAAACAAATACGCCGGGAGGTTGTGGAATACCATTGATCGTTCCATCCCATTTTTGTTGCCAGTTGGAAGAGTTAAATACCAGTTGTCCCCAGCGATTATAGACTTTGAATTCAAGATTATCTGCTTTGAGTGCATTGTGTGGCCAGAAATAATCATTCAACCCATCTCCGTTCGGAGTAAATGCAGAAGGAACAGCGATGAGACAATTATCCAGCACTTTTAAATATTTTGTCAGCGAATCAGTGCAATTAAGGGCCGTGTTGGAAACGAGTAACTTGATGTTATAAAATGTTTCCCGGTTTGTATTTGGAAAATATTGTGGCGGCGGATTCTGGACATTGCTGCTTCCGATCACATCAAATTTCCAGTTCCAGCTATTAATAGTACCGGAACTTTTATCCGTTACAGTTAATGCATCTTCCGGACAAATAAAATCCGGCATATCAAAATCGGCTTTCACTTCATTATTAAAAGAAATAGTTTGAGATGTGGAGTCGCTGCAGGTGCCGTTACTTACAAACAATTTTATTGTATTCGTACTTGTAGAAGTAAATGATTGTGTCGTAGTCTGTGTAAATACCTGTGTGTTGTTATTGATGATCCAGTTCCATTGGTTAACATTATGAGCGCCATCATGAATAAAAGTGAGTGTATTGATGCGGCATCCTAACATAGAAGTATAAGTAAAATCTGCAGAAACGGTATCAACTGCTCCAAGTGAAAGAGTTTGTGGTAATATAGGCTGACCACACACATCGTAAATCGGACTGCCATCAAGTCCCGGTTGAATCGTTACGGTATAAGTTCCCCCGGTGTAGATCGGTGCACTCAATTTTAAAATGATATAATCTGTCTGGCCATTTACACAATTACCGGAAGCCGATGCGATAGAAACAGGAGAGGGGCCAGTGATCAAAAAATCAGAGCCACTTGCGGTGATGCTGGAGCAATTTATTTTTTTGGGAAAATAAAGTAACACTGAATCCGGGGCGCATCCCACTTTTCCAACACTGTCTGCCAATATGGGTTGTGGAATGATATATTGAAAATCTATTGCTTCTCCAACTGCAATGGAATTACCACAATCATCAAGCAGTGTATTTCCATCTGTTCCGGTTTTCATAACTAACTGGTAATTTCCTGATGCTAATGGATTGTTAAGCGTTATGATCACGGAATCCATATCGAATGATGCAGAACATAATGGTGCGACGGCGGAAGTTGCTGCTGAAGATGCCGGCGCAATGCCAAACTCACTACCATCGGAGCTTAGCGAATTACATCGTATTTTTTTATTCAATTTTAGCGTAAGCGTTTTTCCATCACAGTCTGGTACCACTTTGAGCATGTGAGGCTGCAATGGATCCGTAATAACAGCAGTGCCTCCGCCAAAAGAAAGTGAATATCCACTTTGCGAGTCGGTGAAGTGGCTTACCATTAATAAATAAGTGTGTCCTTGCAGCAATTGCGGCATAGTACTGAACGATGGCAAATTATCGGTTGGTACAGAAGCACATTGAATATAATTTACTCCGGAAGCAGATGCACCTGTGGCGCCAAACGTGCCTGCCCAATTCCCGGTGACTACGAGTGAATGATCAGTATAAATATCATTCGGGTTATGACCGGTGATATCATACAATTGCCAATCATAATCATCCCCGGAGTTATTGGGAGTTATTAAAAATCCAAGAGTGCCGGAAGTGTAACAGGTAAAAACATAATAGAATGGATTTTTATCTCCATAGCCATCTGCCGTTGGACAACCGGGTACAAAAAGATCGCTGGTGCGGCAAATGGGAACGGTGGTTTGTTGAAAAACGGTAGTACCGCATACCGGAAAGGCAGTGGAAGGTGTTTGTCCTAATGCCGTGCATCTCTGTGAATGAACAGGTTTTGAAACAAATAGAAACAATGAAAAAAATAGTGGAGTGATAGATTTCATAAAGCATGGTTTCATGCACCGGCAACAAGGATCAAATTTCGGAAATAAAATGCACAATGGGATGCCGCTTATCCTTATAACGTTATTGTAACGAATACATTTTCCCGGGTGATGACTTAATTACGTTTTTTAATTCCAAATTCAAAATAGCTGCAGCCACAGCGCTACTGCTTGTTCCGCTCCGGAAATTGATCTCATCGATATGTACTGCTTCTTTTTCCTGTAAGATTTTTACCACCTTTTTTTCATCATCTGTGAGTTCTATAAAAAGCTCTTTTTGTTTCTTAACGGAAGTTTTCTTTTTTTCTTCCCAACCCATGGACTGAATCAGATCTTCTGCTTTTGTAATCAACGTTGCTTTATTATTTCTGATCAGGTAATTACACCCGGTGCTTTTGTTGTCAGTGGTTTTTCCCGGAAATGCAAACAGGTCTTTATTGTAACCATTGGCCAGTTCAGCAGTGATCATGCTTCCGCCCCGGATATCTGTTTCCACAACAATTATTGCATCACTCATGCCGGCCACAATCCGGTTGCGAATGGGAAAATTATGTTTGTCCGGTTTCCTGTTACTGCGAAATTCGGTCAGTAATCCACCGCCATGCCGTATCATGTCCCTGGCAAGACCCGCATGTTCTGCCGGGTAGATCTGATCTAACCCATGTGCCAATACTCCAATAGTCGGTAAATTATTTTTAATGGCTGCTTTGTGCGCCAATGCATCTACACCGAATGCAAGACCGCTCACTACAAAGACATGTTGTTCTGCCAGGTCATTGATCAGTTTATCTGTCAGTTGTCTTGCATACTCGGTGTGACTTCTTGTACCGATCACCGCAACGACTTTGGAACTATTCAGATCAGCTTTGCCTTTGTAAAATAAAAGAGTGGGAGAGTCGTAACAATTCAGTAATCGTTTGGGATAATCCGCATCAGTAATAAAAAGCGGACGAATTTTGAATTTCTCGATGAATTTTATTTCCTTCTCTGCATTGGAAAAATCAGTGAATGATTTAATGGAATGCGCTCTTATTTCCCCGATGCCTTCAATATTTTTCAGGCTGGATTCCTTTGCTTTGAAAATTGCATCGGCTTCGCCAAAATGCTCGATCAGGATCTTTGCCTGCACACAACCTATATTCGGAATTTCGGTAAGGGCAAGCTGGTATAAGAGTTCTTGGTTCATTGGTCAGGAATGAAAAATAAAAATAACTAAAACAAATTTTTCCTCCATGAACCGTTTGAACAATTGGCTCAATAACCTATTGACCCGTCACTTTCATTTCCGTTCTTCTGTTCATTGCCCGGCCTTCTTCAGTTTTGTTATCGGCAACCGGTTTTGTTTCTCCATAACCTTTATACGATAGCCGATCGGCTGCAATTCCTTTGCTGACCAGGTAATTCACCACAGACTTAGCCCGGTTGTTGGAAAGAATAAGATTATCCGCCGGAGTTCCTACATTATCAGTGTGGCCACTGATCTCCACTTTCAATGTGGGATTATCATTTAATAATTGCACCAGTTTATCCAGTTCCACCTGTGATTCAGGTTTCAGATCAAATTTATTCACATCAAAGAAAATATTGTTCAGCACAACAGAAGCATTCACTTCTATTGGCTGCAAAGCAATATTTTTTTCATAAGTGGAATCAGGTGAATGCTGGCTCAGGAAAAAATTATCCGAATAAAATAGGTATCCCTTACGGCTCACATTGAATGCATAATCTTTACCGACCGGTAATGTGACAAGATAATTCCCGGTTTCATCAGTTTGAATTTTAGAGATCAATTCTTTGGTGGCAAGATCGATCAGCTCCACAGAAGAAGGAAGGCCTTTCGTGGTTTTTTTATCAAACACCTGTCCTTTTACCCACAATGTTTTTTTCGGACGAATATCTTCTCTTAATTCGAAACTATAAATATCGAGACCGCCCCTGCTATCACTTCTGTCACTGGAATAATAAGCAGTTTTTCCATCAGCGGTGATGAACAAAGTTCCTTCACGGTTGATCGTGTTAATAGGATAACCAAGATTCACCGGTTGACTCCACACGCCATTCGGTCCTTTGCGAACATAAAACAGATCATCATCCCCATACCCCGGCCAATAATTGGAAGTGAAATACAAGGTTTGATTGTCGGCATGAATAAACGGGCATTGTTCATCGCCGGGAGTATTTACTGATGGACCTAGGTTTTCCGGTTCGCCCCATTTTCCATTCGGTTGCAGGTGGCTTACATAAATATCGCTGCCGCCATAGCCACCAAATCTTCTGCTGGCGAAATACAGATCTTTTTTATCGGGTGATAAACAGGGTTGCGATTCCCATTGATCAGAATTCACCATTCCGCCAAGATTGATGGCTTCACTCCATCCTTGCGGAGTGAGATAAGAAATATAAATGTCACAACTGCCAAAACCATCCGGACGATTACATCCGGTAAATACTAACCATTGCCCATCCTGTGAAATATTTTGAGCGCCTTCATTCTGCGGAGTATTGATATCACCTTCCATGGGCTGCGCAAGATCCCATTCACCAAATTTCTTTCTGCTATAATAAAAATCTTCATTGCGGCCATTTACTCTCCTGGTGAAAACAAGCTCCTTTCCATCAATAGTCAATGAAGGAAAATATTCTGATTCAGCTGTGTTCACTCCATCGCCGATATTTTTCGGCGCAAATACATAACTGGTGTCCGGATGTTTTTTGGCATACGCTACCGCAAATTCATAACAGCCTTTTCGATATTGTGCTGCTTTCAGTGCCGTGGAGTTCTGAGGCGGTTTTTTATCTAAAAACTGGTTAACTGCATTCAATGCATCTTCAAACCTGCCCATGCCCGCAAGATCAATAGAATAAGAAAGTTTGAATTCTGCCGTATAATCTGAATCGAGTGCAAATGCTTTTTCATAATAGTCCACGCTATTTTGATAGTTTTTCATTTCCCCATACACACCAGCCAGCGATAAGTAAGCATCTACATATTTATTGTCAATATCTATACTCTGGAGCAACAGCGCTTCCGCCTGCAGCAAAAAGCCGTCAGCTGCTTTATCCAGCGCCTGGCTGTAAAGCTGCACTGCTTTCTTTTTCACTTTTGATGGATCGTAGTTTTGAGCAGATGCATTGACTGCCATGAGACATAAGCAACAAACAATATTTGTAATGTAGCGGGCTGCTTTCATAGCATGAAATTAGACAGGAATTATTAAAACGGATTCCAGGTGATATTATTTCAGGGAACATGAATGTATTTATGTATCTGCAAGCTCAATTCCCATTCCGGATGTTCTTTGATATAATCAATGATCAATGGAGTCATCTCTGCGGCTTTGTCCCATTCGGGTTGTAAATACAATTTACAATTTGGTGAAACGAGTGCCGCATATTTTTCGGCCCAGTCAAAATCCGATTTATTAAAAACAATGACTTTTAGTTCGTTTGCTTTCGGTAAAATTTCCGGTAGCGGCGCTTTGAATTTTTTCGGAGATACGCAGATCCAATCCCAATTGCCGCTAAGCGGATAAGCGCCGGAAGTTTCAAGATGTGTTTTATATCCTGATTGTTTTAATTCTTTAGTCCATTCATTCAGATCATACATTAAAGGCTCGCCTCCGGTAATGACTACAATTTGTGCAGGAGTTTCTTTAATTTTTAATTTTAAATTTTGAATTGCTGCTTTCTCATGTTTTTCCGCATCCCAACTTTCTTTGACATCGCACCATACACAGCCGACATCACATCCGCCAAGGCGAATGAAATACGCCGCTTTTCCCTGGTGAAAACCTTCTCCCTGCAACGTGTAGAAATGTTCCATCACAGGAATGTTGATTGTTGTATGTTTTTCTTCGGTCATTCTTATTGTTCAATTGCTGAATTGTTTGATGGTTGGATTGACAATAAAACCAGTTAGCCATCAATCCATCTTCCTCTCAGTTCTTTGCCGTACACGAACGAAAAGTATTTTTCAATAAAGCAGCAATCGTCATTGGTCCCACGCCGCCCGGCACCGGAGTTATCCAGGAGCATTTCGGTGCTACCGTTTCAAATTGCACATCTCCTTTTAATTTGAACCCTGATTTTTTTGTAGCATCCGGTACTCTTGTAATGCCAACATCAATCACCACTGCGCCATCTTTTACCATATCGGCAGTTACGATCTCCGGTTTACCGAGAGCTGCTACAATGATATCAGCCTGCAAACAGCGTTCTTTCAGATCTTTTGTGTGAGAGTGGCAAACAGTTACTGTGCAATTGCCGGGGTTTGAATTATTGCTGAGTAAAATACTCACCGGCCTTCCTACTATATTACTTCTGCCGATCACTACAGCAAGTTTTCCGTCCGTTTCAATTTTGTAATGCTGTAGTAGCAACATGATGCCGAAAGGAGTTGCCGGAACGAAAGCCGGAAGTCCCTGGATCAATTTTCCTGCATTCACCGGATGAAATCCGTCCACATCTTTGTCAGGATGTATGGCATTGATCACTTCGTCATTGGAAATATGTTTTGGTAATGGCAGTTGTACTAAAATACCGTCAACATCGGGATCGTTATTCAGTTTTTCGATCTCCTCAAGCAATTTGTTCTTGTAAATATTTTCTTCAAAACGGATCAATGTGGATTTAAAACCGACCTCTTCACAGGCTTTTACTTTGCTTGCAACATATGTTTCGCTGGCACCATTATTTCCTACTAACACTGCAGCCAGGTGCGGTGTTTTTTTTCCTTCTATTGCCATTTGTGCTACTTCAATTTTCAATTCATCCTTGATGGCTTGTGCTGCTTTTTTCCCGTCTAAAATTTGCATGGCGCAAAGGTAAGAGGCAGCCTCCTGCATGCCAAACCGGTTATTTCATTTTATTTTGTTACTCACATGCATACTTGTAACTTTCACAAAAATTTTATCTATTGAAAAGAAAATTTACCCTTGCTGGTTTTTTACTTTTCCTGGTAGCTGTTACTGCAGAATCACAGGTCATACGCAGACCGGTGGCAGCACCGTATATCGGGCTGGGCGCATATAGCAAACGGCACCAGGATATTTTTTCTTTTACTTCCAACCAGGCAGCATTAGCGCAGCTCAGCAATGCAGCAATAGGAGTGTATGGTGAAAGAAGATTTTTGCTCAATGATCTTAATAATTATACTGCAGCACTGGCATTGCCTACATCGTCAGGAAATTTTGGACTGAAAACAGGTTATTTTGGTTCGTCCGATTATAACGAAACACAGATTGGGTTGGCATATGGAAGGAAGATGGGAGAAAAGGTGGACATTGGCGCACAATTTAATTACAATGCGATCCGCATTTCCGGCTATGGCAGCTCTTCGGCAGTCAGTTTTGAGATCGGGACAGTACTTCATGCAACGGAACAACTTCACATAGGAATACATGCCAATAATCCTGTAGGTGGTAAATTCGGAAAGGACCAGGAAGAAAAATTGCCCTCTGTTTACAGTTTTGGGATCGGGTATGATGCATCAGAAAAATTTTATTTCAGCACAGAGATCGTGAAAGAAGAAGATCAGCCGGTAAATGTAAATGTCGGGATTCAATATAAATTATTACCGCAATTACTGGCAAGGGCAGGTATGGAGACCGCTACTTCTTCTGCGTGGGCCGGCATTGGAATATCATGGAAAGTTTTCCGCATCGATGTGACCACTACCTATCACCCGGAACTGGGAGTGAGCCCGGGATTATTAATGCTTTTCAACTTTAATCAAAAGGAAAATTGAAAAAGGCGGCGATCATATTGGTTTTGTTTCAACTGCTGTTTTATCATATTAACGCCCAGGAAATACCGCAGATCACTGAACAAAAACTGGAAAACCTGACCGATGCAGATCAGTCAGAAACGGAAGATGATTCATACCTGCTGGAACTGGAACAATTCAGAAAAAACCCGGTGAACCTTAATACGGCAGATGAAAATGAGCTGAAGGAACTCAGAATTCTCTCCGATCTCCAGATCAGCAATTTACTTTCTTACAGAAACCTGTTTGGAAAACTTATAAGCATTTATGAATTGCAATCCGTACCTACCTGGGATATCATCACCATAAAAAAATTATTGCCTTTCATCACCATTTCGTCTCCTGTTTCTGTATCTCAAAATATCGGAACAAGGTTAAGAGGCGGCGACAATAGTTTATTAGTTCGTTATTCACAGATACTGGAACGTTCTGTTGGTTTTGATAAATCCACGTCGGGTACGAAATATTTAGGCAGTCCGCAAAAATTATTTTTCCGCTACCGCTATTCGTATAAAAATTTATTGCAGTATGGATTGGTAGGAGATAAGGATGCCGGCGAACAATTTTTTCGTGGAGCGCAGAAGCAGGGTTTTGATTTTTATTCATTTCATTTTTTTGCAAGAAAGATCGGCGTTATTCAATCACTCGCTCTCGGCGATTTTACGGTGAACATGGGGCAGGGATTGATACAATGGCAGGGACTTGCTTATGGCAAAAGTGCCGATGTAACAGGCGTGAAGCGCCAATCCACTATTTTAAGACCGTATAATTCTGCCGGAGAATATAATTTTCATCGCGGCGTAGGCATCACTATTCAAAAAAATCATGTCGAAGCCACTGCATTTGCTTCAATAAGAAAGATCAGCGCCAACTTTGTTGCAGATACAGTTAACAGTACAGATTTTTTCTCGTCATTTCTCACATCAGGATATAATCGTACTGCCAGCGAAATTGATGACCGGAACGATCTTACACAAACTGCGTTCGGCGGAAATGTTATGTACAGGACTGACCGTTGGCATGTAGGTGTCAATGGTATTTATTATCATTTTTCAGTGCCTATTCAAAAAAGAGCCGAGCCATATAACCTGTATGCAATAAGTGGAAATAACTGGGGCAACATGAGTGTTGATTATAGTTATACATTCAGGAATTTTCATTTTTTTGGAGAAGCAGCTGTTGACAAAAATTTTGATAAAGCCATGGTGAATGGTTTGCTGATCAGTGCCGATCGAAGAGTAGATCTTTCTATTGTACAGCGATCGATTAGCCCGGGTTATCAATCTATAAACGGAAATGCATATACTGAAAACACGTATCCTACCAATGAAAAAGGTATATATGCAGGCATCAGCATTCACCCAAATTCTTCGCTGCGATTTGATGCTTACGGTGACCTCTACCGGTTTCCCTGGCTGAAATACCAGGTAGATGCGCCCAGTTATGGAAAAGATTTCCTGGCGCAGCTTACCTATTCCCAGGGCTACAATATGGAAGTATATACCAGGTTTCGCAGTGAATCAAAACAGGGAAATGAACCTGGCAATACCAGTGCCACCAACTATCTTGTCTTTTTACCCAAACAAAGCTGGCGCACACAGGTCAGTTATAAAATAAATCCCGCAATAACATTACGAAGCCGTGTAGAATTATTGTGGTTTGATAAGAACAGTCCCGGAAAAGAAAATGGGTTCCTCACCTTTTTTGATTTTTTGTATAAGCCATTACTAAAACCATTCTCAGGCAATCTCCGGCTTCAGTATTTTGAGACTGACAGCTATAATTCCAGGCTCTATGCTTTTGAAAATGACGTGTTGTATAGTTTTTCAATCCCGGTTTTTTATGGAAAAGGCTACCGGTACTATGTAAATGTGAATTATGATATTAGTAAAAAAATTTCTATATGGATGCGCTGGGCGCAAAGCATTTATCCCGGACAAACCACAATCGGGTCGGGCCTGGATACAATTAATGGCGATTTAAAGAGCGAAATAAAACTAGAAGCAAGGCTACTTTTTTAAAGAAATTAATCAAATGTTAAAAAAATCTTTATTTTGCCGCAGCATTTTTAAAAGAATGCCTGTCTTGACCATTAATCACCCCCTTTGAAATACGTTGTTACTTGTTGATTTTTTAAAGTTTAAATTTAAAAACAAACGTTACATGAGAAAATTTGCATCACTGCTCGCAGTGCTATTCCTTTTTGTGGGATGGACTTTCGGGCAAAATCAAACCATCACCGGTTCAGTAAAAACTGCCGGCGGCAACGCAGTTCCGTTTGCAAGTATCCAGGTTAAGGAAACAAGAAATGGAACCATCGCCGATGAACACGGAGTTTTTTCCATCAAAGCAAAGATTGGTGAAACACTCATCATCAGTGCTTCCGGTTTCTCAACCAAGGAAGTTGCCATCAGCACTTCATCTGTTCAGGTTACATTGGACGCCACCGGCGGACTTAGTGAAGTAGTGGTTACGACTACTGCCCTTGGTATTAAAAGGGCTTCCAAAGAGATCGGTTATTCCACTGCAAATATCTCTGCCAGCTCCATTACTGAAAGCAAATCCTTTAATCTTGCACAGGCGCTTACTAACAAAGTTTCAGGACTTGTGGTGTATAATACCAGCGCTTCAGTAAATGCTTCTCCAAGGGTTTTATTACGTGGTCTTCGTTCTATGACCGGTGATAATACAGCGTTGGTTGTATTAGACGGAGTAGCAGTTCCGTCCAACACGCTGAATTATATCAACCCTAATGATGTAGAAAGTGTGAGCATCATGAAAGGTGGACAGGCTGCAACGCTTTTCGGATCAGATGGTGTAAATGGTGCCATTATTATTAATACCAAGAAAGGAAGTAAAAGGCCGGAAATTACTGTTTCCAATTCATTCAACGTAGAACAACTGGCATATCTGCCAAAATTCCAGGAGGAATTTGGTTCGGGTTCTGCTTATGGTGCCAATCTTCATGAGGATTTTCACCCGGCAGAAAACCAGCAATATGGTGATGCATTTGATGGCAGCCTTCGTCACCCGGGCCGTGTATTGCAGGATGGCTCTTACCTGACCTATCCTTATTCATTTGTTCCCGGTGTTCGTAAGAACATCTGGAATACAGGACAAACAAATCAAACAGATATTTCTTACAGGGCAGGCAATGAAGCAAGTAATATATATACGTCTTACCAAAGAGTACAGACTTCCGGTATCGTTCCAGGCGACCGGTATGAAAGGAATGCTTTAAGGCTGAATGCATCAAATACGTACAAACGCCTAACTATAAGCTTTGACGCTACATACACCTGGGATAAAACAAACAGAACCACCACGGATTATTATTTTTATTCTCTGAACGTTCCGGGATGGATCCCTATTAATGATTTCAGAGATTGGAAAAACAATCCGTTTGGTGACCTTAATGGATATTTTAATGATTATTATCTTAACCCATATTGGTTGCTTGATAATAACCGTTCACAGGGAAAGAATAATTATTTCAATGGTAACATTACTGCTAAGTACAAAATAAATGATGCGTTAAACCTGAATGTAAGAATTGGTATAGCAAATACAGAAGGAACAAATACCAATACTGCTAATCCGTATACTTACAGCACATGGTCATCCAGCACCAGTGGTGCTTATTTGACCGGTTACAACAGGGATTATGATTATGTTTTGACTGGTGCAGGTTTTTATAAAGCCAGGTCTCCGATTCCCGGTAGCATGAGCGAATCTTATTCATACGGAAACAGAATTAATGGGGATGCGTTTGCTACCTATAATAAAAATTTCGGCGATTTCTCTTTAAAAACAGTATTGGGAGATAACGTTCAGATCCGCAGAGGTAAAAATATAGGTGTTTCCACTTCTGCTCTTACATTCCCTGATTATTTTAATCTTGTTAACTCCGCTACTGGTTTATATACCGGTTCGGATAGCAGATCAGAGCAGCGTAAAACCGGTGCTTATTTAGATGCAACATTAGGATACAGAGGTTATTTGTTTTTACATGGTACAGCCCGTCATGACTGGACCTCTGTTTTCTACAAGGAAAATCGTGATTCCAAATTATACCAATATACTACCTGGGGTGCGGATGCGTCATTCTCAGTATTGGATGCTATTGGATATAAAAGCGATGTGTTAAGCTATGCGAAAGTTCGTGCCAGCTACAACATAAACCGTAATGATAATATCGGGCCTTATAATCTCGATCAGACTTATGGTTTCTCTTCCGGATTTCCGTTCTCTGGCCTGATCGGTATGGGTACAGGCGGTTCTCTGCCGTTCTCTTCTTTAACTGCTGAAAAAGTATCTTCAGCAGAAGCAGGAATTGAGTTAGGCTTCTGGAAAAACAGGATCACTTTAGAAGCTTCTTACTACAGGCAGATAGCTGACCAGCAAATTTTAAGTGCAGCTGTATCTCCAGCTACCGGTATCCAGTCTATTCTAACCAATGCTGCAAAAGTTAGGAACCACGGTTTGGATGGCGAACTGAAGATGAATCTTATTCATAACCGTGACTGGAACCTGAACCTCGACTTCAACTATACATATAATACTAACAGGGTAACCGATTTGTATGTGGATGGATTCACTTCTCTCCAATACCAGACAAGCAGTAACTTAAACTTAAATGCAGAGTTGAACAAAATGTTCCCTTATCTGAAAGTCACTTACTTTAACAGGGATTCTGCGAGTGGTAAAGTCATTGTTGATCCTTCAACCGGATGGCCAACAAAAGCTTCGGGTCTTGAAGGTGTAGGTAATACAATGCCAAAACAACTGCTTGGCGTGAACCTGAATGTTTCATGGAAAGGCTTCTCACTGGAAGCAAATGCTGAATACCGCGGAGACTATGTGATCTATAATGCTCTTGGAGAAGACATGATGTTTACAGGTACTTCTGCTATCAGCACCATTTACCACAGGCAACAGTTCATCTGGCCTAATTCCGTTTATTACGATGCGGGAAGCAGCAAATATTTGCCTAATGATAAATATGCTGTATCGCAATACTATGGTGGTTACTATGGCTTTGGTGATCTCAGCAACGGTTCCAGCTTACATAATGTAGGTGAGACGTTCTTCAGCTCAGGCGATTTCTGGAAATTACGTGTTGTTACACTGTCTTATGATTTTAATACAGCGAAACTGGGCAATTTTGGAAAGGTTGTTAAAGGCTTAACCATTAGCGCCTGGGGACGTAACCTGAAAACCTGGCTTGCTGCCGATAATTGGTTTACTGATCCGGAGTTTTCAAATACAAACGGAAACAGTATTGGTATCAATACAACAGGAAATACTCCTCCAACACGTCAGTTTGGTGGTACGATCAAAGTTGTATTCTAAATCTTTTAAATTAAAATATTCGACAATGAAATTGTATAATAATAAACTAATCTGGGTCCTTGCATCGTTGCCGATTGCAGCAGCATTCAGCGGTTGCAAAAAGTTCCTCGATGTAAATAACGATCCAAACAATCTGATCTCCTCAAAAGCGCAATACATTATGACAGGCGCATTGAGCACTTCGGCCAGGAACCAGGTCACAAGCAGTATTCATGTGGTTGTCGGAAGCTGGAGTGGATTTTATGGCCATAGTACCAGCTATACGGGTGGTGGAAACGAAAAAACATATATAGTGACCAATACAGATTTTGATTGGTGGACCGGTGTATATGATAATATCTATGATTTTAAAAAAGTGATCGATAATGCTGATGCAGATGGAGTAGGTTTCTGGAAAGATCCTGCGATGGTTATGGAATGTTATAACTATGCAAGGCTGGTGGACACGTACGGCGATATACCTTTTACTGATGCGGTACAGGATGTTACCAACCTTCAACCTAAGTACACTAATGCAAAAGATGTTTATGATTCGCTGATCATGCGTCTCGACCAGGCTATGGCAAATATGCAAGCTGCCACCTGGCCCGCACAGGGAACACTCGAAGCGAAACAGGATATTTATTTCGGACTGAACAAGACCGACTGGATCCATTTTGCAAATACCATTAAGCTGCGTTTATTACTGCACCAGGATTTTATGGGTACCCGTGACTCATATATCACCAGCAGTATACAGGCAACAGCATCTTTGGGCTACCTGGATAAAAATGTGCTGTGCCAGCCCGGTTATGCTGTTTCCAGCGGAAAGTTGAATCCTTATTATGCAACTTACGGGTACAATGAGGCCAACACAGTAACCGGAAATCATCAATACCGTAAAATGAATAAAGTGATCATCGATTGGTTTAAAAACACCAATGATGATTATAGGTTGCGTGGTTTGGCATGGCCCAATGGTGCACAGTCCACTTCACCTTTGCCTACCTGGCCCGCTACCGGAACTTATTCATATACCGGGGTACCAATGGGTGCCGGCTCTGGCGCAGCCACCGGAAACTCTTCGGCTATGGGACCATTTTATATTCAAAAAGGAGTTACAGCAGTAGCTACCGGACCATTGGTAGTTTTCACTTTAGCAGAGTCTAAATTATTACAGGCAGAAGCTGCTCAGAAATATCCATCACTGGTTGCTACGTTGGGTGATCCTCAAACATTATATGAATCAGGAGTACAGGCACATTTCAGATTAGTAAGAAATATGTGCTATGCTGCCGGTACTACAAATATTGCTAACAATGCAGCGAATGCAGAAGCCGATGCAGCTTTTGCAGCTTATATCGCACAACCGATCGACAATGTGAACTGGGCTGCCAGCACTGATAAACTGAGAGCTATTTTAGTTCAAAAATGGGTGGCTTTTACTCATATCAATGGATTGGAAGCATGGACAGATTATCGCAAGTCTTCTGTTACCAAAGTTTCCGGGCATACCTGGTATAGTATACCATCTAACCCAAGGTCACAGACAGCTGCTTCAAGCACCGATGAACCACTGCGGATGGTCTATCCACAGATCGAGTTTATCACGAATGGCAATAACGTTCCAAAAGGTATTGATCAAGTTCAGTCAACACCTATTTTCTGGGATGTAAATAACTAAAGGATTCATGAGCAGCTTTGATTATAAAAAAATTTAAAAATATTTTTTATGCGTTTAAAACAGTTAATTTTTCTTTTCGTCGCATTGTCGGTGTATTCTGCCTGCGTGAAATCTAAAAATGATTGGGCCGGTTTGCGTACGGATAGTGGAAACATTATTACCAGTATTCTTGAAGATGAGTATATAGATCAGGACAACCACGTAATCGGCTTTGGGTATGCACCGTTTGCCAATTTTGATTTTGGCGGCGCCGATGAAAATGTCAAGTTCTTTACGGTACACGTAGCTCAGCCAAGAGGTAAAAAGATCAGTGGTTCATTAAAACTGACCATTACGGCTTCCAATGGTTCCGGAGATCCGCTACCGGCCGGCGCCATTACTATCCCGTCTACAGTAGATATCCCGGCTTTCGATGGCGAATCTGCCGATGTTCCCATTTTGTTTAGTGTAAAAAAAGCCGGCCTGGATCCTTCTGCATATTATTCAGTGGTATTTACCATTACCGGAGCTAACCAGGGTGTAGTAAGTGATAACGCAAGCCAGATCGAAGTGTTTTTGTATCCTGGTAAATATTACGGACGCTTTACTGTAGAAACTACCGTTAAAGATCCATTAGGCTTTTTGCAGATCCAGCAAAATACCAAACCGGTATTATTGGATGATCTCTATTTTACTTATGGTCGCCCGGCTTCCATAGATGATCCGAACTATTTATCATTTATCGATGAATATTTTGTAGGTCTCGGAGGTGGTTCTTCCGGTCTTAGCTTATTCGTAGATAACCGTTCCAGCGGAACAACTGCTCCCCGCTATTCATTGTTGTATCCCACCTATCATTTGAATTCATCCGGTACTGTGGACGGTGTTTTTGACACCCGGAACGGAAATAATTTGAATGTTACGTTTACCAATGATTTATCGAACAAATATGTGATCAACAATAATGGCGATCGGACTTTTGAAGTTAGTTACAATGTTACGTTGACAGCACCTGTATCCGGAGGTACGGCAAGCCGGACCTTCAACGTTCAGGAAAAATATACATATCATCCGGTACAGGTACGGGTATTTTATTGATAAATAACCCGCAGGTATTAAATAAAAGATCATTGAAATAAGCAGAGGCTGTTTTCTTTCTGGACAGCCTCTCTTTTTATAAAAAAGAAATGTGTTAAGGAATTTATAAAATAAAGCCTTAAATTGCAATTTCAATCTGGTATAGGGCTTCTACATTTTAAACATCCTTAATCTAACTTACCATCCTTATTCCTTATTCTAAGAAATGTTGAGTCTTTGTCCGAAACAAAGTTTATTTATTTAAAACTAACATTCACATGAGAAAAATTGTATCACTACTTACAATGCTGTTGTTGCTATGCACATTAGCATACGCACAAAACCGAACAGTATCCGGAACTGTAACGGATGACAAAGGGCAGCCGATCCCGGGTGCCAGCGTTACTATTAAAGGAACTAAATCCGGTACTATCACAAACACACTGGGAGCTTTTAAATTGACAGTTTCCACAGGCAATACGCTTGTAGTATCCGCAGTAGGTTTTGGCTCTAAAGAAATTTCTGTTACCAGCTCATCTACTTATGATGTAAGCCTGGTTCAGCAGGGTACTAATCTTTCTGAAGTTATTGTGACCAGTGTGGCTGCCGCTACGATTAAGGAAAAGATGACAGTATCTGTTACAAAATTATCCGCCAATGAGATCAGCAAGGTGCCGCCCACTTCTTTGTCTTCAGCTTTGACAGCTAAGGTTGCCGGTGTAAAAACTGCCAGTACCGGAGGATTACCCGGGCAAGGATTGGATATTCAGCTTCGTGCTGATAATAACCTGACTGTTGGTTCAGGGCCATTGATCCTGGTGGATGGAGTTCAAATCTCAGGTAGCCTGGCAGACATTAACTCTGATGACGTGGAATCTATTGAAGTAGTTAAAGGCGCTGCAGCTTCAGCATTATATGGATCCAGGGCCGGTAACGGAGTGATCGCCGTAATGACAAAAAGAGGTAAGGGATCCGGTGTCAGTGTAGTGGTTAGAAATGAAGTTGGTTTTCAAACGTTGTCTCATACTCTGAAAGTAGCTACACATCATCCATATGTACTGGCTGCTGATTGGGAAAATTATAAAGGCCAATATACTAAGTATGCTGGTGTGACCTATCCATCTAATTATAGCGGAACCGGCTTCGATCCCGGGATTTCCGGAAACCGTACGGTGGATGCAGATCACTATATGGACAACCCTTATGGAATTAATCGTAATCCGCAAAAAGATGTTTTCGGCACTGGAATTAACTATACCAATTTTGTATCAATAAGCACAAAAAGTGATAAGACAGCCGTGTATGCCTCTTTTGAAAATAATAGCCAGGAAGGCGTTGTAGCGCTTACTGATGGCTACAAGAGACAAAACTTCAGGCTGAACCTGGATCAGCAAGTTGCCAGCTGGTTAAAAGTCAGCGCTACGAATTTGCTTATTAACCGCTTGATCCAATACCCCGGGGGAAGTCCTTTCTATAATGTGGCCCGGTTGGAAACAGACATCAACTTAAATGAGATTAATCCAATTGACGGACAGCCCTACTACCCGAGGATTGACCAATGGATCGGTGAAATCGTGAATCCACTATATACATTATGGAAACAAAAGATCAATGATAAAGACCGCAGGTGGCTGGCAAATTATACAGCCAATGTCAAATTCACCAGTTGGGCAAATCTTGATATCAGCCATACTATCGAGATCGAGAATTACCGCAGCTCATCCATTAACCCAAAGGATACCTGGAAAGTTTCCGGGCCTGCTAATGTCAATAATGGCATGACCTATACTGATGGTAGCTTATCCATGTCTTCCAGTGAAAGCAACGTACAGAATACGCAGCTGACTTTGAATATGCTTCACCGGTTCGGACAGCTGAATGTTGCAGGTAAACTTTCTTACCTGTATGAGAACAACCATTATGAATCCTTTAATGTCGGTGCATCGCAGTTCGTGGTGAATGGGATTGAAGCCTTTAACAACTTTGCTTCCATTAGTAATGCGAACTCATATATCTCTGCGGAAAGAGCGCAGAACTATTTTGCCATCGCTTCCCTGGATTATAAAGACAGGTATTTGTTAGATGGAATGTTCCGGTATGACGGTTCTTCATTATTTGGTTCGAATGCAAGATGGAATCCTTATTACCGTATTTCAGGAGCCTATCGTATCAGCAAGGATGTTTCTATTCCCGGAATTGAGGAATTGAAGATCAGGGCAGCCCATGGTACGGCGGGTATTCGCCCGGGGTTTGATTGGCAATATCAAAGATTCACTTTGAGCAATGGTAATTCCACAGCTTGGCAGGCAGGAAATCCGGATCTTAAACCTTCTAAAACTTCAGAAACAGAAATAGGCCTTGATGTTAACTTCCTGAAGAAATTCACTTTTGAAGCTACCTACTCATTTTCGAATACAACTGATGAGTTTCTAAACCAACAATTGATACCTTTTCTGGTTCCAGGTGGTTTTGCTTATAAATACATTAATGCTGGTAATATCAAGGCTAATACATTTGAAGCAACTTTGGGAGCTAACTGGGTGAAGAATAAGGATTTTACCTGGACCTCAAATATTGTGTTCTCCCGGACCCGTCAAAAATTGGATAATCTTCCGGTTCCTCCGTATTACCTGCCTGCATTTTCTGGTGATGTAAATGTATTCTATATAGCTGCCAATTCTACATATGGTGCCATGTATGGATACAGGTTTGTCCGCACTTTGGACGAAATGAGCCATCAGCTTCCAGCAGGCAAAACCATTTCAGATTATGAGGTCAATTCAGAAGGATATGTGATCGCAAAAGGAACACAGGGAACACCGGCTGAACGGCCTATCAGGTACCAGGAAAACGGAGCTGACTGGTTTGGTAAGATCGGAGATGGCAATGCCAATTTTAATGTTGGCGTTTCCAATACAATTCAATGGAAAGGATTCACTTTGTATTTCCTTTTAGACTGGAAACAGGGCGGGGAAATTTACAATGCGAACAACCAGCGTATGGCATTTAACAACATGTATTATAAAATGGATATGTCCAATACTCCGGATGGGCAAAAGAAAGCATATGACTATTGGTTTTCAGGAATGTACGATGCCAATTTACCTAACAAATACTGGGTAGAGGATGCATCATATCTGAAAGTACGTGAATTCGCTTTGGGCTATACCTTCAATAATAAAGCGCTGGAAAATGCTTTTCATGGTGTAGTTAAAGGAATTACTGCAAAAGTGGTGGGCAGGAACCTGCTGACATTTACAAAATATTCTGGTTACGATCCGGAAGTTGGAAGTATCAGGCAACCATTGGATGGCATCGGATCTAACCCGAATTACAGGAATATTGCATTCTCTTTGTCCTTTAATTTCTAAAACTTCAAAAATCATGAATATGAAAAAAATAAAAATTGCAATCTTTATAAGCCTCCTGGTGGGTGTTTTGGCAGGTTGTAAAAAAGATGTCCTCAACATTGCGAATCAAAATGATCCTGACTTATCCAAAGTGCTTTCCAATGGAAATGACGTGAAACAGCTTACATCAGGCTTGTTCAATACTATCTATAATGGTGAGCATGCCTATGCCGGTGTTGAAATGATGCTGGCAGTGGCTGCAGACAATGTATCCTGTTCTTGGGGTAATGCCGCCATGCGGGATATGAGCTGGGAGCCTCGTGACCATGCCTGGGATAATACCGCGGCTTACGGTAATGCAAGCTTCACAAAGTGGACTTTTGATAAAATGTATTCAGCCATTGGTACAGGATCTCTAATCATGCAGGCAATTGCAGGAGGGGTAAAGGTAGATAATGATGCCCAGGTAAAAGCTTTTGTAAAATTCGCCCAGGGAGTTGCCTATGGTAACCTGGCATTGGTTTTTGACCGGGCTTTTATCGTTGATGAAACCCAAACTGTAGAAGGTAAGTTGGAAAGTGCGGTGGATTATAAGCAGGTAGCTGCAGCAGCAATTGGTTACCTCAATGATGCTATTGGTTTTTGTTCCAGCAGTTTTACCATTCCCAAGAACTGGTTAGGTACGGCCACTGATCTTTCTAACAATGACCTGAAAGCATTGTGCAATACAATGGCTGCAAGAATACTTGCCTATACTCCAAGAAACAAAACTGACCTGGCTGCTGTAAACTGGGCACAGGTAAAAACTTATGCCGATGCGGGTATTACATCCGATTTCAGCGTAATTGGAGATGCCTATGTGAATTGGTATGATGAGGCAGGAGACTATCTTACATTTAGTGGCTGGGGTGTTACTGATATGTACACGGTGCATATGATGGCTACGGATCAGCCGGCACACTGGGATGATAGTCCAAGTTTTCCTTATCCTCCTCCCGCCACAACTATTGTTGACAACCGTTTAAATACTGATTTCGAATATGTGGCTGCCAATTGGTTTCAGACTGCAAGAGGATATTATCATTTCTCATCTTACAGGAACTTGAGATACGACGCACTGTACTTGAATGATGTAGGTGCTAAACCCGAAGTAATGAAAGCAGAGAATGATATGTTGCGGGCTGAAGCAAGGGCTTATACCGGTGACCTGGCAGGTGCTGCTGCAATTATTAACGCCGGCACCAGGACGACGAGAGGCGGTATGCCAAATGTAGCTGCTGACCTTACGGCGATCGTTGATGCCATACACCATGAACGATTTGTTGAAATGTACACTACAGGTATGGGATTACAGTTTTTTGAAATGAGAAAACTGAATTTGTTGCAGAAGGGAACTCCGCTGCACATGCCGTTACCTGCCGGTACATTACAATCTTTAAGTGCACCGTTACCATATTATTCATTTGGTCATGTTGCAAATGCTGATGGTATTAATACTTCTAATGCCGGATGGAGATAGCAGAACACGTTGAATTAAATTGTTCGAAATAATAAAACAGGGATTGATTTTTATTTGAAATCAATCCCTGTTTCTTTGTTGACACATTGCAGAATAATCCAGTACTTTTGGGTTGAAATATGTTATTATGCCAGAACAGAACCAGCAGCCCAATCAACTTAATATTGAGATTTCTGAAGAAGTAGCAGAAGGATCTTATGCTAATCTTGCCATCATCACGCATTCTCATGCGGAGTTTGTGATCGATTTTGTAAACGTGATGCCCGGCACACCGAAAAGCAAAGTGAAATCACGGATCATACTCACGCCGCAGCATGCCAAACGATTGATGAGGGCAATAACAGAAAATATTGGAAAATATGAAGCGGTGAATGGACCTATAAAAGATCTTGAAGAAATTCAGCTTCCTTTGAATTTTGGCGGTCCAACGGCGCAAGCGTAGAGAGGTTCCCAGTTACCGGTAACCAGTAACCAGGAACTGGTAACTACAACAGTCCTTCATCTGCAAAACTGAAATACCCATCCTCGCTGACGATGATGTGATCCAATACTGTGATGTCAAAAAAACCGGCAGCTTCTTTTATTTTTTGAGTGAGTTCTTCATCTGCACGGCTGGGTTTCAAACTTCCGGAAGGATGATTATGGCAAAGAACAATGTTGACCGCATTTTCTTCCAATGCCATTCTTAATATGATTCTCGGATCGGCTACTGTTCCGGTGATACCGCCTTCACTTACAATTTGAAAATGGTTGATCTTATTGGCCCGGTTTAAAAAAAGTACCGCAAATACTTCGTGCCGGTAATCTTTTAGTCTTGGCCGCAGGTAACGGGCTATCTGATCACTGCTGGTGATCGCTTGCTTTTCCAATGCTGAAGACACCTGCCTTCTTCTTCCTAACTCTAATGCGGCAGCTATCGTCACAGCTTTTGCCTGCCCGATCCCTTTTATTTTCATCAGTTCTTTTACGGAAAGTTTGCCCAGTTCATTCAGGTTATCTTTTCCCAATTTTAAAACCTCTTTGGCAAGGTCCACTGCAGATTTTTCCCTGGTGCCATTATGGATCAGAATAGCTAGTAATTCAGAATGACTCAATGCTTCGGCGCCCAGTGATAGTAATTTTTCTCTCGGCCGGTCGTCTTTTGCCCAATTCTTAATTGAGTATTTCTGCGCTTGCATATAACAAGTTTAGCTAATAATTTTATCCCTGACAATACAATTTAATTGTATTTGAAAACATAAATCCGCCTGTCAGAAAAACTAAAACCAATAATTATGAAGACCAGGTCAGTTTCATCCCTCGGAGCTTTGCATCCTGTACTGTTTTTTGCTGTAGTGTATGCAATTGCTTTATTATTTTCCATATTTATTTGTTCTTCTTTATTCTATAGCTGCAACGCCAATAAAACAGAAGTGACTCAAAAGCAAGAGGCGCCGGCTCAACAGGCTTCCTTGTCGCAATCAACAGCTGCGGTATTGACTAATCATTGATCCAATTCAATTTTTTCGAAACCGAATATTTTTAATATCCGGATGGGAGGAATGCGTCCTTATTTAATATCTTCGCCGCACATCTTTCATCCATGGCTGCTAAAATATTCTCCGGAACCAGCTCACAGAAATTAACTGCAGAGATCTGTAAACAATATGGTACTCAATCAGGTAAAATAAATATCCAGCGATTCAGCGATGGAGAGATCTGCCCCGTGTTTTTGGAAAGCATACGGGGCGATTTTGTTTTCCTGGTGCAAAGTACCTATGCCCCTGCTGATAACCTGATGGAACTTCTTTTAATGATCGATGCTGCCCGCCGGGCATCTGCCTACAAGGTGACTGCTGTAATACCTTATTACGGTTATGCCCGCCAGGATAGGAAAGATAAGCCGAGAGTGGCGATTGGCAGCAAGTTGGTCGCCAATATGTTGGTGGCTGCAGGAGCAGACAGGATGATCACCATGGACCTTCATGCCCCCCAGATACAGGGCTATTTTGATATACCGGTTGACCACCTGGACAGTCATGCACTTTTTATCCCTTACATTGAGAATCTCAGGCTGGAAAACCTTACCTTTGCGGCCCCTGACGTGGGAGCTACCAACAGAATCAGGGAAATCGCCAGCTATTTCAATGCAGAAATGGTGATATGCGACAAACATCGCAAAAGAGCCAATGAAATAGCCAGCATGGTAGTGATAGGAGATGTATCAGACAGAGATGTTGTGATAATAGATGATATCTGCGATACAGGAGGCACATTGGCAAAAAGTGCAGCTCTTTTAAAAGAAAAAGGTGCCCGTAGTGTAAGAGCTTTGATCACTCACCCGGTGCTGAGCGGTAAAGCGTATGAGAACATTGAAAACAGTGTATTGGAGGAATTAGTGGTATGTGATACCATTCCGCTTCGGGGACAATGTTCCAAGATCAAAGTGATATCTGTTGCAGAATTGTTTGCTGTGGCAATAAGAAATGCCTTTGAAAATAAAAGTATCACCAATCTTTTCATTCATTCACAACGAAGGGATAGATAAAGCAGAACTAGTAATCAATAAATAAACATAAACAATGAACACAATTACAATCGAAGGACAACTGAGGACCGGCTTTGGCAAAGGAGCCACCCGCCAACTCCGCTCTCAGGACCAGGTGCCCGGTGTAATTTACGGGGGTGCACAGGAGATCAATTTTCACGCTCCTGCTGCGGCATTCAAACCTTTAATCTACACACCGAAGTTCCAGTTAGCAGAAGTAAAAATTGACGGAAATTCCTACAAATGCATTTTGAAAGACCTGCAATTTGACAAAGTTTCTGATGCATTGATCCATGTGGATTTGCTGGAGTTAGTTGAGGATAAAAAAATGATCGCAAGCATTCCGCTGCATATCACCGGTACTGCTAAAGGAGTTAAAGACGGAGGTAAGCTTCATGTAAAAATGAAAGCATTAAAAGTAAAAACCCTTCCGAAATATCTAAAAGAACAGATCGAAGTGAATGTTGATGACCTGGAATTGAATGGAAATATCAGGGTAGAAGATGTGAAAGAAGAACATTTCGAGATTCTGAATTCTCCCCGTATCCCTATTGCATCGGTTACACTTACCAGGGAATTGAAACAGGAAGAAGCCGCTGCTGCGCCTGCTGCCGCTGCTGCACCTGCCGCTGCTGCAGCTGCTCCCGAAAAAACAGAGAAGCCTGCAGAAAAAGCAAAAAAATAAAAGTTCTCTGAACATTATATTAACCCGTATCGGAAGATGCGGGTTTTTTATTGGCTTCAGCCGATATTTGACTATTGAATGTTATGAAATACCTGATCGCAGGACTTGGAAATTTTGGTAACGAATATGCGCATACCCGGCATAATATCGGGTTTGATATTGTGCATGCATTTGTGCGAAAGCATGAAAGTGATTTTCGTGTGGATCGGCTGGCTTATGTCGCGGAGCTGAAATGGAAAGGAAAAATTTTTGTCTGCATTTGCCCAACCACGTACATGAATTTAAGCGGCAAAGCAGTAAAATACTGGATGGATAAAGAGAAAATACCACTAGAAAGATTGCTGGTGATCCTTGATGATGTGGCCTTGCCTTTGGACAAAATGCGTATTCGTCCCGGCGGCAGCAGTGGCGGTCATAATGGATTAAAAAACATTGAGGAAGTATTAGCTACAAAAGATTATCCGCGGCTCCGTTTTGGAATAGGCAACGATTATCCTAAGGGACATCAATCTGATTTTGTCTTAGGCCATTGGAAAAAAGAAGAGGAGCCGCTCGTAAAACTAAAAATCGGTAAGGCGGTTGAAACGATTGAAAGCTTTGCTGCACAAGGCATTACTACAGCCATGAACAATATAAATAATAAAGAATTTTCCTTATGATAAGTCAGATTGATTACTTATTTTAGCGGGCCGTGTATTACTTCCGCGGTTTAAAATCCAATAAACATATTGATTGCATGAATATATGGGATAATAAAACCTCAGAGTATTGTATCCGATGTATTTATTTAAAATAGTTCCTGAATATGAAAATTTTTTGTGTTGGCCGTAACTATGCAGCGCATGCAAAAGAGCTGGGTAATGAGATTCCCGAAGAACCGGTAATTTTCATGAAACCAAAAAGTGCGATGTTGCAACCGCATACTCCTTTCTATTATCCTGAATTCACTAACGAATTGAATTATGAATGTGAACTGGTGTTGCGCATCAGTAAGAACGGAAAATATATCCAGGAAAAATTTGCCAGCAAATATTATGATGCCGTTACTGCTGGTATCGATTTTACGGCCCGTGATATTCAAAATGAATTAAAAGAAAAAGGCCTGCCCTGGGAAAAAGCAAAAGCATGGGACAATTCTGCTGTGATCGGGAAATGGGTTCCTTTTGCCAATATCAAAAATAAAAAAGACATCAATTTCTGCCTGTATAAGAATAAAGAACTGGTGCAACAGGGAAATTCCGCTAATATGATCCATAGTTTTGATAAGATCGTTTCATATATCTCCAATTATTTTTCTGTCAATATCGGCGATGTAGTTTTCACCGGTACACCTGCAGGAGTGGGAGAAGTGGTAGTGGGTGATGAATTGGAAGCATTCATTGAAGATGACAGCATGTTTTCATTGGAAATAAAATAAACGGATTGTAAAATTGTTGGCAACCAAAAACAACTGAATAAAGCCAGTCACGATAGCGGATTGGCTTTAGTTTTTATAACTGCAGACGCTTTCCATTAAATTTGTTCTTACGCTGTTTGCTGTTTATGACAGATATATCCATACTTCTAAAAGCATATCGCCTCATGAGCCAGGTGAAAACTATGGCTGAGACGTATGATGCCAATCGAACTGTTTGCAAATATGTTCATTCCACTTCCCGCGGACATGAAGCGATTCAATTAGCGACTGCATTTCAGCTGCAGCCACAGGATTTTGTCAGCCCTTATTACCGCGATGAAAGTTTGTTATTGGGTTTGGGGTTTACCCCATATGAATTAATGCTTCAATTGCTGGCAAAAGCCGATGATCCATTTACAGATGGCAGAGAATATTATTCTCATCCTAATTACAAGGGAGCAGATAAACCATCAATTACACACCAAAGCAGCGCTACAGGTATGCAGGCTATCCCAACAACAGGAATTGCACAGGGAATTCAATACCTGGAAAAAATTAATTCACCTGAATTGAAAAAAGGAATATCAGGAGAATTACCAATAGTGGTCTGTTCATTAGGTGATGCAAGTATTACAGAAGGTGAAGTAAGCGAAGCATTTCAATTTGCAGTATTGAAGCAATTGCCTATCGTGTATTTGATCCAGGATAATAATTGGGGTATCAGTGTATCGGCAGAAGAAGCACGAGCCATGAATGCTTTTGAATTTGCAGCAGGCTTTAAAGGAATGAACCGGGTACAGGTGGACGGAAGCGATTTTGAAGCTTCTTATGATGTTATAAGAAAAGTTTTTGATTTTGTTCGTAAGGAGAGGAAACCATATTTAATTCAGGCTACTGTTCCGTTATTAGGTCATCACACCAGCGGAGTGAGAAAAGAATTTTACCGGTCTGATGAAGATTGGGCAGAGCATTTGGAAAATGACCCAGGCCCAAAACTGAAAAAAAGACTTTTGGAAAGAGGGGTTAATGAAAAAGAAATTCAATTGATAGAAAAAGGCGCCGCAGCATTAGTGGCTGATGATTTTGCAAAAGCTGTGAAAGCACCCGAACCTGATCCCACTACTATCGAAGATCATGTTTTTGTTCCTACGCCAGTTGTAGAAGAAAAAGGAAATAGAAATCCATCCGGTGCCGAAAAAATTATTATGGTTGATGCGGCTTTATTTGCTATCCGTGAAATTATGCAAGAACATCCCGAAGCGATTTTGTACGGACAGGATGTTGGTAAAAGATTGGGTGGTGTATTTAGGGAAGCAGCGACATTGGCCGAGCAATTCGGCGATCACCGGGTATTCAATACAGCAATACAGGAAGCATATATTGTCGGTTCTACTGTGGGAATGAGTGCTGTTGGATTAAAACCAATTGTTGAAGTTCAGTTTGGCGATTACATTTATCCCGGGTTGAATCAGCTGGTAACAGAAATTTCGAAAAGCTGTTATCTCAGTTGCGGAAAATTTCCTGTTTCAATGATCCTTCGTGTTCCGGTAGGAGCGTATGGTGGTGGAGGACCGTATCACAGCGGTTGTGTGGAAACAACGCTTCTCTCAATAAAAGGAATTAAAGTAGCATATCCTTCAAACGCTGCAGATATGAAAGGATTGATGAAAGCTGCATTTTATGATCCGAATCCTGTTGTAATGCTCGAACATAAAGGGCTTTACTGGAGCAAAGTACCCGGTACTGAAGATGCCAAAACGATAGAACCGTCGGGGGATTATATAATTCCTTTTGGCAAAGCAAATATTGTGTTGCATGCAGATACCGATGCAATTGATAATGGAGAAAGTTGTTTGGTCATCACGTACGGAATGGGTGTGTATTGGGCAAAAGCTGCTGCAAAGAATTTTAATGAACAGGTAGAAGTCCTTGATCTGAGAACCTTATTTCCTCTGGATGAAGAGCTGATTTTTGAACGGGTAAAACTGCACGGAAAATGTATAGTGCTCACGGAAGAGCAGCAAAACAATTCTTTTGTTGAAGCTCTAGCCGGAAGAATTTCAAAAAATTGCTTTCAATTCCTTGATGCCCCGGTCGAAGTGCTTGGTGCATTGAATGTGCCCGCTGTACCAATGAATATGGGGCTGGAGCATGCCATGTTACCTAATGCAGAAAAGCTGGCATCAGTGATAGAGAAGTTGTTGAATTATTAATGCCCAAAAGTCTAAATCAATTATCTTTGCTGCCCATTTTGGCGGGGTAGCTCATCCCGATAGTAATCGGGAGGTAAGAGCGTTGGATTCATATCCGCCGTTGGCGGACACGGGTTCAAGAAAAGTAAATAAAATGGCGGGATAGCTCAGTTGGTAAGAGCGTTGGATTCATAACCCAAAGGTCTCGGGTTCAACTCCCGATCCCGCTACAGGAAAAGGCTCATTAAAGGGCCTTTTTATGTTTTATACGGTCTACATATTATTTTCTGAAGAACATAATAAACATTATACCGGGTTTACTTCAAATATGGAGTTGAGGTTGAGATCACATAATGAGTTTGGTAAAGGTTGGACTGCACGATACCGGCCCTGGAAGATTATTTATCGTAAAGAGTTTACTTCAAAAAAAGAAGCAATGGATTATGAACGATGGCTAAAATCCGGATTAGGAAGGGACTTTATCAAATCTCTTCCTCATTAAATTCTCCGTGGATTCATATCCGCCACAGGCGGACATGGGTTCAAGTCCCATCCCCGCTACATATAAGGCTCATATTTGAGCCTTTTTTATTTATTATCATTCACTAATTTTTTTCTGCACATTGATGCCATTATATTTTGGATTTCTTCACTTATAGAATTTTTAAAAAAATAGTTGGTGATCAGGTCCATAAATTAAACGGTTTCAGTTTTAAATGTTTTCAATCTTTTTTGATTAAAATCACAACCGTAACTAATGCCTGTCAGTAAAAACATATACTGGAAAAAGTAGCTTTGAAAAAGAAATCTGTTAAAACAGGTTTTATCTGCACATTATTCATAATAAATCGTAAGAAAAAATATTGGTTATAATTTTCAAAAGCAAGTAAAATTCTAAATGGATATTTTTCATCAATTGACATCCTTGCGGAAACATTTTATTGTGTATCTGTTTCCTCCGTTACTGATCATAGCAAACTACTTTGCTTTTAATTTCTTTGTTGCTGCATTCAATGCTAAAGAAGGTTACCTGTCGGGCATGATGTTTTACTGGATAATATTCTGCATCATCCCCATAGTTTTATGGATCAATAGGAAAAACCGAAGACTACTATTTCGAATAAAAAAAATTAATTGGTGGCAGACGATTCTTCTTGTACTGCCAGTAGTTTTTGCCTTCGGATTTGGCCCTTTCAAAAGCAGGATCGGAGAGGCGACGCCGATGATCATTTTATTGTCGTTGCTTTATGCATTGGTCAATAGTATTTGTGAAGAATATTTATGGCGTGGTTTATATTTTGATCACCACCAGGCTAATTTCTTTTATGCGGTTATTGTTCCTTCCATCTGGTTTGGCATCTGGCATTATGCTCCATTATCAATTCATCCCGCTGCTATTGGAAATTTTTATTTTATCCTGGCGGCGATAGGAATGGGATTAAGCTGGGGAATTGTCACTTTTTATACCAGGTCTGTTTTTTGGAGTGTGGTCTCTCATACTTTGGTAGATTTGTCAGGGCTGGGAGTACTTTATTTTTTTAAATAAAATATCTGCCGCTTATGAACGGTTTATCTGATAATGCGGTAAAAGTTTTGCAACGCAGATACCTGCGCAAGGATCGTTCCGGTAATCTTGCAGAAACACCGGATGAATTATTCCATCGGGTGGCGAAAGCGATTGCTTCTGCTGAACTGTTCTGGGGAAATCAGGAAGATGTCCAAAAATGGGAACAGGAATTTTATCAGTTGATGAGTCATTTACTTTTTCTTCCCAATTCACCCACACTGATGAATGCTGGAACTTCTTTGAATCAACTCAGTGCCTGCTTTGTTTTGCCGGTCGAAGATAATATGGATGGAATTTTTACCACGTTGAAACAAGCGGCATTGATCCAGCAAAGTGGAGGAGGAACTGGTTTTAATTTCTCACACCTGCGTCCTAAAGATGATATTGTGACGGCGACAGGAGGAACGGCATCGGGTCCGGTTTCATTTATTAAAATATTTGATGCAGCCACAGAGCATATCAAACAGGGAGGAAAAAGACGTGGCGCCAACATGGGAATTCTTAATATCGATCATCCGGATATTGAAGAATTCATAACCTCAAAAACAACGGAAGGTTCTTTGCAGAACTTCAATATCTCCGTCGGAATTACAGATGACTTTATGAAAACATTAGAGCAAAATGGGAACTGGCATTTAATTCATCCGAATTCAAAACAAATAGTAAAAACAATTGCTGCAAAAAAACTTTGGAATTCAATTGTTGAACATGCCTGGCTTAGCGGCGATCCCGGCCTGATCTTTCTGGATACCATTAATGAAAAAAATTCAACCCCTGCATTAGGAAAAATTGAATCCACCAATCCCTGCGGTGAAGTTCCGCTGCTGCCCTATGAAAGTTGTAATCTCGGCTCTATCAATCTTTCAAAACTGGTTAAAGAAAAAACCATTGATTGGAATTTGCTTGAAAAAATAATTAATGGAGCCGTGCGATTCTTAGATAATGTGATCGAAGTGAATCAATATACCATTCCCGAAATAAAAAAAATTGTGACAGGAAACCGGAAGATCGGTCTTGGAGTAATGGGCTGGGCTGAACTTTTGATTCAGTTAGAAATCTCATACGATTCAGATGATGCCGTATCGCTTGCGCAACGAGTGATGCAATTTATCGAGCAAAAAAGTACAAAAGCTTCCATTCATCTGGCAGCACAACGGGGGAGTTTCCCCAATTGGGATAAAAGTATTT